>NZ_CBDLAM010000010.1:0-36143 GCF_965301125.1 Anaerosporobacter sp.
AAAAACAGACCTCCAATCGTCAGATTTTGGTCTAACTTTTGGGGGTCTGTTCAAATAAAACCACGACATAAGGCCTTTTTAATACATATAACTCAAAGATAAAGGTAGGAGTAGTTAGATGAAAAAAACTTTAGTTATAGGATCAACTGTATTGGATATCATTATACAAATTGACCACTTACCAAAGACCAGTGAAGATATTCATATTAAAGATAATAGAATGGCTCTAGGTGGCTGTGCATACAATGCAGCTGACATATTACGAAAATTTGGTGTACCCTACACCTTGTTATCACCAATTGGGACAGGAAGATATGCTCAGATTGTAGAGGATATGTTACAAGAAAAAGATATGAGAAGTTCAGTTAAGATTGACTCAGATGATAATGGATTCTGTCTATGCATGGTAGAAAAAGATGGAGAGAGAACCTTTGTTGTTCATCATGGTGTAGAATATAGCTTCAAAAAGGAATGGATAACAGAGGATAAGAAAGAAGAATATGACAGTGTGTATATCTCTGGATTTGAAATAGAGGAAACAGATGGTTTTGAAATTATTGAATTTATTGAAGAAAATCCAGAATACCAAGTATACTTTGCACCAGGTCCAAGATTAAGTAAGATTGGTCGTGATAAGTTAGATAGGATCTTAGCAAGGAACCCAATCATTCATTTGAATGAAAAAGAGGCTATGGAACTTAGTAAAACTTTCAACTATGAAGATGCAGCAAAAGCCATTAATAATTTAACGAATAACACTGTTATTATTACACTTGGAAGTAAAGGGGCGTATTATTATGAAGAAGGACAAGGATATTATGTGTTAGGTGAGAGTGCAACTGTGGTAGATACCATTGGAGCTGGCGATTCTCATATCGGAACAATTATGGCATCATTGAAAATGGGATTATCTATGCAACAAGCAGTGGAGCGTGCAAATAAAATATCAGCAGCGGTTGTTGGTGTGCAAGGATCTTCTTTACCAGATGAGCAATTCGTTGCATTGTTAAAGAAATTGAAAGAATTATAAAATATAGAGTAATGAGAGGAGACTCATCTTGAGCTAGATATTCAAAGGAATACTTCAAGATGAGTTTTGTGTATGTAACGCAATTATTTGGATAGTATTAAGAATATATAAAAATTATATAAACCTTTCGGGAAACGATTGACAAATATTAATTTCGGAATATAATAGTTAACCAATGAAATAGTTTCGTTAAGAAACTATTTTTGTATCTATGAAGAGAAATAAGAAGGAAGGAGGATTATTATCTTGGGAGAGACTGGGAATTCGTATGGTCAGGAATTAATTGAAACAATGATGAAGATTCATTCAATGAAAAGAAAGAGTAAGGGTTTCGGTGGACTATCTCATACGGAAGGTATGATATTGTTTTACCTTGATCACAAGATTGATGAAGATAATACATTAGGTATTAAAGTCTCACAAATAACAAAACACTTAGAAATTCCAAAACCAGCGACTTCGAAAGTATTAAATTCTCTTGAAGAGAGAGGATTTATCCTTAGGAAAATTGATCGTTCAGACAGAAGAGTAACGTATATTAGCATAACAGAAGAAGGATATGCTTTTATTAAGGATTTGCATGATAAGAGAGATCAATATATTAGTGATTTATTGATTAAACTTGGGGAAGAAGACGCAAAGGAATTGATACGTATTATTGATAAACTGTATCGAATCGTTAGCGAGGAGCAAGTATGATAGAGACATTTTCTTAAAGTGATAGGGCAGAGTAAAACAAGCTTAAATGTGTATGGGATTAAGGCGATGAATTCATCGATTTAGGATAATTATAGGAAGGAAGATAAGATGAAGAAATTAATGCGTTATTTAAAACCGTTTCGATTGTCAATCTTAGCGGTAGTGGTATTGTTAGTAATTCAGGCATTTTGTGATCTTTCGTTACCACAATACACGTCAAATATAGTTGATGTAGGTATTCAACAAGGTGGTATTGAAGATACTGCAGTGGAAGCTGTTCGAGTTTCCACTTATCAGAAAATGCAGTATTTTATGAGTAGCGAGGATTCCGAGTACTTACTAAAATACTATAAATACGTTGGAAAGGATTCTAGTTCAGAATCTGAATATAATGAGTATGTAAAAGAGTATCCAGTTTTAAAGACAGAAGATATCTATGTTCTTGATACAGAGGATAAGGATGTTAGAAAAAAGATTAGTTCGATAATTTCAAAACCATTGTTTATATCAGCTTTGCTTGATGGCTCAATTAGTATGGGTACGGATAGCGATGAAAATGCTACTGATGATAGTAATTCATTTCTACCAAAAGAGATGCAAGGACAGGATGTATTTGCAATGTTATCCATGATGACAGAAGAAGAAGTGGCAGAATTTAGTCAACAAATGAATGAAGGATTGTCTAAGATGTCTTCTGCAATCTTAGAACAAAGTGCTGTTGTAGTTGTAAAGCAAGAGTATGAAGCAATTGGAATGGATGTAGATACTATTCAAATAAGGTATATCGCTATTGCTGGTCTTAAGATGTTAGGTCTTGCAGTAATTGGTATGATGGCTGCCATTATAGTTGGATTCCTTGCATCACGTATCGCAGCAGGAACAAGTAAGAATATTCGTAACAAAGTGTTTGAGAAGGTCGTTGGATTTTCTAATACGGAGTTTGATAAGTTCTCAACGGCTTCCCTTATTACAAGAAGTACTAATGATATCCAACAAGTACAGATGTTACTAGTTATGATGTTTAGAATGGTACTATATGCCCCAATTCTAGGTATTGGAGGTATCATCAAAGTAATTAATACGAATACTAGTATGGCATGGATTATAGCAGTAGCAGTTGGAGCAATTATGTTACTAGTAGGAATTCTTATGATAATTGCTATGCCAAAGTTTAAGAGTATGCAAAAGCTGGTTGACCGTCTTAACCTTGTTACAAGAGAAATCTTAACAGGTCTTCCTGTAATTCGAGCATTCAGTCGTGAAAAACATGAAGAGAAACGCTTTGATTTAGCGAATAAAGATTTAACGAGAACCAATCTTTTTGTTAACCGTACTATGACATTCATGATGCCTATTATGATGTTTATCATGAATGGTATTACTCTAATGATTATCTGGTTTGGAGGTAAAGGTATTGATTCTGGTAACCTTCAAGTTGGTGATATGATGGCATTTATTCAATATACAATGCAGATTGTTATGTCATTCTTAATGTTAACTATGGTTTCGGTAATGTTGCCAAGAGCTGCAGTATCAGCAAATCGTATCATGGAAGTACTAGATACTAAGAGTATGATTTTAGATCCAAAAGATAAAAAATCATTCCATGCAGATAAAAAGGGTGTTGTGGAATTCAAGAATATGTCTTTTCGTTATCCAAATGCAGAAGAAGATGTACTTGTTGATATCAACTTTACAGCAAAACCAGGTGAAACGACAGCCATTATAGGTAGTACTGGTAGTGGTAAATCTACGTTAATTAATTTAATTCCACGTCTTTATGATGTGACAAGTGGAGAAGTTCTTGTCGATGGAGTTAATGTCAAAGATATTTCACAACATGATTTAAGAGCGAAAATAGGTTTTGTTCCACAAAAGGGTGTTTTATTCTCTGGTACTATAGACTCTAATCTTCGTTATGGTAAACAAGAAGCGACAGAAGAAGATATTAAAAGAGCAGCGAGAATTGCGCAGGCAACCGATTTTATTGAACAAAAATCAGAACAATATAACGAACCAATTGCACAAGGAGGTTCTAACGTATCAGGTGGACAAAAACAAAGATTATCTATTGCAAGAGCCATTGCAAAGGACCCAGAGATATATGTATTTGATGATAGTTTCTCTGCACTTGATTTTAAGACAGATGCAACGTTACGAAGAGCTTTAAAAGAAGAAATTACAGACAGTACAGTTATTATTGTAGCACAACGTATCTCAACAATCTTGCATGCTGAACAAATCATTGTACTTGATGATGGTAGAATTGTTGGTAAGGGTACACATGCAGAGCTTTTGGTAAATTGTGATGTCTATCGTCAGATTGCTTCCTCTCAATTATCAGAAAAAGAAATAGAAGCGAGTATATCGAATAAAGTAACTATGAAAGGAGAGGAAAGCCATGAGTAAAGAAACAAGACATAGACAAAAAGGCCCAGTGGGTGGATTTGGCGGTCCAGGTGGCCCAGGCGGTATGGCACCGGGTGAGAAAGCAAAAGATTTTCGTAAAGCTATGAAAGGTCTAGGTGGCTATCTAGCTAGATATAAATTCCGAATCTTCTTAGTTATCTTATTTGCAATTGGTAGTACAATCTTCAATATTGTTGGTCCAAAGATCAGTGGTAAGGCAACGACAGAGATTTTCAATGGATTACTTAGAAAAGTACGAGGTACGGGTGGAATCGACTTTGATGCAATCCTTAAGATTATGATTACACTCATAATACTATATGGAGTTGCAATGGTATTCTCTTTGATTCAAGGGTTTATCATGACAGGTATTTCACAGAAAGTAACCTATGAACTTCGAAAAGAAATTTCAAAAAAGATTAACCGTATGCCAATGAAATACTTTGATACAAAGACACATGGTGAAGTTTTGTCAAGAGTAACCAATGATGTGGACACACTTAGCCAAAGTTTAAATCAAAGTATTACACAGACCATAACTTCTGTAACAATGATTATTGGTGTTATCGTAATGATGTTATCAATTAGTGGCTGGATGACATTAGTTGCAGTATTAACCTTACCAGTTTCGATGCTAATTATCACAAAGGTTATTAAAAAATCACAAAGGTATTTCGTTCAACAACAAGAGTACCTTGGTCATGTAAATGGTCAAGTAGAAGAAATCTATGGCGGTCATAATGTAGTTAAGGTATTCAACGGAGAAGAAGAAGCAATTAAAGAGTTTAATAAAGCAAATGAAAAGTTATTTGAATCAGCTTGGAAATCACAATTCTTGTCTGGTATGATGATGCCTATTATGCAATTTGTGGGTAACATAGGCTATGTTGGTGTTGCAATTCTAGGTGGATACTTAACAATTAAAGACCGTGTATCAGTAGGTGATATTCAAGCATTTATTCAATATGTAAGAAGCTTTAACCAACCAATCTCTCAATTGGCACAGATTTCAAATCAAGTGCAATCTACAGCCGCAGCTGCTGAGCGTGTATTTGAATTCTTGAATGAGGAAGAAGAAGACCAAACAGTAGATAATGGCGTTAGTTTCCAAGGTCTTGAAGGTAAAGTCGAATTTAAAAATGCGCATTATGGTTATTATCCAGATTAGATTATCATTAATGATTTCAGCGCTAAGGTTAAAGAAGGACAACAAGTTGCTATCGTTGGTCCAACGGGTGCTGGTAAGACAACAATGATTAAGTTGTTAATGCGTTTCTACGATGTAAGCGAAGGTGCTATCTTGGTGGATGGCCATGATGTTAGAGACTTTAATAGAAGTGAATTACGTGAACTATTCGGTATGGTATTACAAGATACTTGGCTATTCAATGGAACAATTATGGAAAACATTCGATATGGTAAGCCAGGTGCAACAGATGAAGAAGTTATTGCAGCAGCAAAAGCAGCTCATGTGCATCACTTCATTCAGACCTTACCAGATGGTTACAACATGGTATTGAATGAAGAAGCAAGTAATGTATCCCAAGGTCAGAAGCAATTACTTACAATTGCAAGAGCAATTCTTGCAGACCCTAAGATACTGATTCTTGATGAGGCAACAAGTTCTGTTGATACAAGAACAGAAATCCGTATTCAAAAGGCGATGAACAACTTGATGAAAGGTAGAACAAGTTTCGTTATTGCTCACCGTTTATCAACAATTAAAGATGCAGATTTAATATTAGTTATGAATAATGGAGATATCGTTGAACAAGGTACTCATGAAGAGTTGTTAGCACAAGGTGGATTCTATGAAAAATTGTATAATTCACAATTTGAAGAGACCGCGTAAGGTGAAATCCTATATTGAGTTTTCAAAAACATAATAAGGATTGGCTAGTTGAACCAATATTAAACTTGTGATAAAATTAAGAAAGAGTTATTGTAAAGATAAAGTTAGTCTTTACAATAACTCTTTTCATTCATGACAAAGAAAGTTTAATGTATATGCTTTCTTGTGTTAGAGAGGAGCATAGAGCAAATATGCAAAGCAAAGAGATCCTTATACCAGGAAAATTAATGAAACATTTTAAGGGAATGTTATATCAAATTGTGTCAGTTGCTATACATTCTGAAACTAGAGAAGAATATGTTGTGTATCAAGCACTTTACGGAAATTATAAGACGTATATTAGACCGTTAGATATGTTTTTAAGTGAAGTAGATCATGAGAAATATCCAGAAGTAAAACAAAAGTATCGATTTGAAGTGTACAAGCCAGAAGATAATAAAACAGTAGTAGAGGTATATGAAAAGAAGGTAGAACAGGCTTCTAATGGCAATAAGGATACTACAGAGTTAGATACTATGCTAGAGGAAATTCATCAGTTGCATTCTAATAAAACAATAGATAACGAACAAACGGATAATTATCAAGCATTACTTAATTTCCTTGATGCTAGAAACTATCAGGATAAATTAGAGCAGTTAGATTTGATGAAGAAAAAAGTAGATTCACATATGGTAAATAGTATGGCAATGTCGATGGATTTAGTATTGGCAACAGAAACTGTGGAGGAACAGTTAGAGGAAATTCGTAATTGTCTGCTTACCCATGTGAGATTTGAAGATCGTAGATTACGGTAAAAAACTTAATTATATCAAAAAAACAATCTTAAAATGTTGTATGTCACAGTACGGATTTTCATAATTACGACTGGAACATAACTTTTTAAGATTGTTTTTTGCTTTATTTCATTGCTTTCAATGGATATGAAATTGTTATTAAATAACCTTTTTATTTTACAAAATATGTACCAGTCTTGCCTTTGATAGCTGATTTTGCTTTGTCAAGATGAGAGATAATTGCAGTGTGTTCTGGATTTGTTGATACGAAATTAATAGCCGCTTCAACTTTTGGTTGCATTGATCCAGCTGCAAAATGTCCTTCACTTATGAATTTCTTAGCATCTTCAACGGTAACAGTTTCTAAAGGAGTTTCATTCTCACTACCAAAGTTTAAGTAAACACGATCAACACCGGTTAGAAGAAGTAGGGTATCCGCATCTAATAATTCAGCCATCTTAGCACTTGCTAAATCTTTTTCAATAATAGCACTTGCACCTTTTAGTTTGGTACCTTGTTCTAATACAGGGATACCGCCTCCACCACAAGCAATAACTACTTGGCCTGCATCTAAAAGTGCGCGAATTGCATCAATTTCATAAATGTCGATTGGTTTTGGCGCTGCAATAATTCTGCGGAATCCATCACCTTCAGGAACAACATAGTTACCTTTCTTTTCTTCCTCTTTCGCTTCCTCAGCAGACATGATACGTCCAATTACCTTTGTTGGGTTATGGAAAGCAGGATCGAAAGTATCCACACGAACTTGTGTTATGATGGTAGCTACCGTTTTGTAAATACCACGATTTAATAGTTCTGTACGGATTGCATTCTGTAAATCGTAACCGATATATCCTTGGCTCATGGCACTACAGATAGACATTGGAGCAACAGTTTGCTCTTTATCAAGACGACTATATTCAGTCATTGCTTTATGTATCATACCAACTTGAGGGGCATTACTATGGGTGATTACAACCTGATATTTTTCCTCTACTAAATCTGCGATTGCAGCAGCAGCATTCTTAATGGCTTCTTGTTGCTTAGGAAACGTATTCCCGAAAGCACTGTGTCCTAAAGCAACTACTACTTTTTTGTTCTGCATAGGCATTACCTCATTTCTTAAAGTATATAAGTACTATATCATATATAGTTTGGAAATCCAATAGAGTAATTAATTATAGATAGAGCCTTTTGAATCAAATTACATATATTAGATTTTTTGTGGAAAAGAGTAAAAAAATATGATATATTAATAATGTTAAAAAGGGAATAAAAAGCACTATTACTAGAGATGAGAGCTATGAGAATAGGGAAAGGAGAATACTAATGAATTGCAGTAATTGTGGATCTGAAATAAAAACAGGTGATAAATTTTGTAGAGTATGTGGTACAGCTGTAGAGAAAGAAGAAATAAGCAAGGAAACGAATTCTTTGAGAGAAGGTCCAGATAATGGAGGAAAGAAATCTAAGGTACTTAAAATTGTTTTACCAGTTATATTGGTAGCGATAGTAATTGGTGGCATATTTGTTTCAAAAATAATTGCGGATAATCGTGAATTCAAAGAGTTGTATACTACGGCAAAAAGTTATATGGAAGATTATGATTATGACAAAGCTTTAGAATACCTTAGGAAAGCAGAGAAAATTAAGAGTAATGATGCAGATGTGAAAAAATCTATAGATGAGATTGTAAATTCTATATTTAATGAATGTAGGACTACAGTTATGAATAATATAGAATCTGGTTATTATCAGGAAGCATTAGACTCATTAAATGATTGTCCAATTACTAGTAATGATTCGTGTTATGAGGAATATAAAAATCTTAAGAAAATCGTTGCTATGAAACCTAATATAGAATCAATAGATAGCTCTGAATTCCCAAATGTTAAAGTTACAATTGCTTATGAAGGTGATATGAAATTAGATGAAAACAGCTTTTCTTTAAGCGAAGCAGGTAAAGATCGTGAAATAAAATCAATAGAGACAATCAATAATAAAGTTATAGTTAATTACGAAGCAAAAGATTTTGATTATGATTCACAGACATTTGAAGTTGCGGTAAGAATTAAAATAGAAGATGTGAGTTTGTTTGCTGTTGATAGTTATGATACACCAAGTTTCCAAAGGGCAAACTTACAGTTAATGTCTACAGATGTAAGTGATTACCCTAGAATTAAAGCATATTTTCGTGTAGAAAATAGTGATACATATGAAAGCATTAGTAAGTTAGGTATAGATAATTTTACTGTTGAAGAATATATTGAAGGTGGTACATATTTAAGTAGGGAAGTACATAATGTGTCACAACTTAATGGACATTCTGGATTGAATATTAGTTTAGTTGCTGACAAGAGCGATAGTATAAGTTTTAGTGATATGGATAAGATTAAAAGAGTAATGACCGAGTTTGTTAATAAACTTAATTACAAAGAAGGGGATAAAGCAGAAGTATTAGCTTTTGACTCTATTGTACAACAAATGTGCGGTTTTACAGATAATTCAACCTTACTTGTCAATGGAATTAATAATATGTCTACAGATGGATTGACTGCGTTTTACGATGCTGTTTACTATGGTATTAATCATGCAACTCTAGAAGGGGGTGCACGCTGAGTAATAGCATTTACAGATTGTGCTGATACGAGTAGTAGATATGATTATTTGGATGTAATCAACTATGCAAATAAGAACCAGGTTACATTATATATAATTGGTGTAGGAAATGCTGAAGATTACATATTAAGGGAAATGGCAAATGAAACAAGAGGTAAATACTGGTACATAGATGACTTGTATGACTTAGAAGATATATTTAATACAATATATTCGGAACAAAAACAGATGTATGTATTAGAGTATGAAAGCGATGAAGTATTAGATGCTTATGAATCTAGAGAAATTCATGTATCCGTGATAGGTAAGGGATATAAGGGTGAGTGTGAAACAGCATTTACTCCAGTAAAGGTAATAAAAGAAGAAACACATACATCTAGGTATGAATTGTTTGTAGAAGATGTTTCTTGGGAAGAAGCTAATCAAAAATGTCAAGAAAAAGGTGGACATCTTGTTACTATAACATCAGAGTCAGAAATGAATGAGATTATTCAATTGGTAGAAAATTCATCTGCAAAATATCTTTGGTTAGGTGGATATACTTCCTTTAATGACAATGGAGATGTCTTCGCACACTGGGTAACAGGAGAAGAATTCACCTATGATAAATGGAGTAAAGGAGAGCCGTCAAGAACTGATAAAGATGGCACCGATGAAAAGTACTTAATGCTTTGGTATCTAGATAAAGAATGGAGTTGGAATGACCAAAGAAATGATCCACTTTCAGCGTTTAAGTGGTTTGAAGGAAAGATAGGATATGTGTGTGAATATGAATAATCGTTCTAAATATAAGAAAAAAGGAAGAAACAAGAGACTAATACAAGTGTTATTTATGCAGGTACTTATTCTAGTTGTAATAGCGATTGTATTAATCTTTACTAACAAGGAAGAGGCCTCTAGTAATACATTTAGCACTTTGATAGAACAAATACCTTCTTATCAAATTAGTAGTTTATTTGATAAGAAAATTGTTTCCGTTGAAGAAGAGGAAAGTCAACAAGTGGAAGAACAAGCTGAGAAAGTAGACGAAGATAATCAGAAAACAGATCAATATAGTAAACAAGTAGAAGATGTATTAGCTAGTATGACATTACATGAGAAAATTTGTCAGATGATTATAGTTTATCCTGAAGCATTAACGGGAGTTTCGAAAGTTGTTTCTGCTGGCGAAGTGACGAAACAAGCATTAGAAGAGTATCCAGTAGGTGGGATTTTGTACTCAAGTGGAAATCTACAAAGTGTTGAACAAACTAGTACAATGATAAATAATATTCAGTCGTATTCTAAGATACCACTTTTTATTGCTAGCGATGAAGAAGGTGGTAGAGTAAGTAGGGTGATGAATACCATAGGTGATGAGCATGTAGATGCTATGTTGAATTATAAAGATCAAGGGGAAGAGGTGGCATATGAAAATGCTGCTAAAATAGCTAGAATGTTAAAAGAACTTGGATTCAATACAGATTTTGCACCTGTTGCTGATGTATGGTCAAATCCTGAAAATACTGTAATAGGAGATCGTGCTTATAGTGATTCCTTTGAACAAGCGGCTACATTAATTCCAAAAGCGGTTGAGGGTTTTCAGGATGAGAATGTTATATGTACCTTGAAGCATTTCCCAGGGCATGGAGATACCGCTACGGATTCTCATAAAGGCTCATCCTATATTGAAAAATCATTGGAAGATATACTGAATCAAGAAGTATTACCATTTAAAGCAGGCATCAAGCAAGGTGCAGATATGGTTATGGTCGGTCATCTAATTGTTAAGGATATTGATGAAGAACCAGCTACCCTTTCTTATAAAATGGTAACTGAAATACTACGCCAGGAATTGGGATTTCAAGGTGTTGTTATTACAGATGGTCTGAATATGGAGGCTATGACAAAATACTATAGCAGCTCTTATATTGCGACACATGCGATACAGGCGGGAGTGGATATTCTGTTGTGTCCAAAAGATTTTAAAGCTTGTGTACAAGCACTAGCGGAAAGTGTTAAGAGCGGAGAAATTTCGGAAGAGAGAATTGATGAAAGTGTACGGCGCATACTAGAACTTAAGATGAATAAGATTTATTAAATTTTGATGTGATCGCTTTCAGTTGTTATATCGTATTGTACATAAAAGACTAGTAAATTTGAACTGCCCCCATAAGTTCAAACTTACTAGTTTTTTTACTTCAAGTTCTTTTGCGTTTTCTATTGAGTTAATACATCAGGATATTGATACTTTGTAACCTATTCTGTAAAATATTTACAATATCCTAATAAATTAGTGCTGTACCTGATATGGGTTTTTATTCCTATAATCAAAGATAAGTAGTTGACAACATAATCTATTAACTATAGACTAAACAAAATCTATAGTTAATAGACCAGGAGAGGAGTTAATCATGAAGTATCAATTAGGAGATGTTGAATCAAAGTTTGCGGAAATTATTTGGAGCAATGAACCTATCTCATCAGGTGAATTAGTAAAGCTTTGTGAAAAGGAAATGTCGTGGAAAAAATCAACTGTATACACCGTGCTTAAAAAACTTTGTAATCGTGGAATATTTCAAAACAAGAATAGTATTGTCACTTCCATATTATCTAAAGAAGAGTTAGACAGGAGGAAAGGTAAAGAATTTGTAGATGAGTCTTTTGGCGGTTCCTTACCCAGATTTTTAGCAGCTTTTATGGAAAATCAAAAACTAAATAAACAGCAGATTGATGAAATTAAGAAGACGATAGAGCAGTATGAGGAGGATTAAGAATGGATAAGATTTTTATGACTATAGTGGATATGAGTATAACTGCTAGTATCGTAATTTTATTAGTTCTTATGTTCCGTTTTTTCTTAAAAAAGACACCAAAGATTGTCTTGCATTATAAAAAGCCAGCATTTTGGATAAGTATAGTAGCAATCTTATGTGTTAGTATACTAGGGATTGGTCTTATCGCAAATCCTAAACATGGAAAGGTTTCTGAAATCAATACAGTAATCAACGAGGAGGCTGATTATCAAGCACTTTTGAAGTTATTCCCTACACCTCATGAATTACCGAGTAAGGAACCTATCGTTGTTGATTTAAATGGAGATGGAATTGATGAAACTATTACGCTTAAATATCTGGAGGAGGATGTTCAGGGAGGTGATGGAGGATATCGTTTTGTTGTTAAAAGTGGAGAAAGTGAATTAACATTACCAAATGACTATTCAGAAGTGGGATTCCCATTTCGGGTGGAATGGGATGGAAGTGAACTTAAAGTGGTGATAAATGATTGGGAGTATGTTGTTCCGGAAAATCTTGTGAATACTATATACTCAAATATTGATGCATCGGATGTATTAGAAACGCACAAAGACAAGATAGAGACTATTATAGCAGATCCAGTTAGCGGTGTAGCAATAAAATATGAAGGAACGAACAAACAGCCGATTCTGGTCATTAAGCAGTTTCTTAATGGACCAGGGGGACATTGGGCGTGCATCGGTTATGGTATAACTGAAATGACATTAAATACAGATAATACATGGGATAAACCTGTACATTATTATCTGCCATCAAATTAATAAATAAGATTGAAAAAGTATGTTTCTAATATACAATAAGCTGAAACACTTTAGTACTGTAAAATATTAATTGACAACAATGGTATAATTGTATACAATAATAACAATGATATGCCAAAACGCTGATAATAAAGCATTATTATTGTATACATAATAATTGGTTATATGTACCATAACCATCGAACAGGTAATTATATCGAATAAAGGTGCTTTATTATAGGGGTAACATGAATAATTATACAAGGAGTGAATGCAATGGAGAATCGTAAAGTATTTTTGAATAAGCACAATAACCTGTTACAATTGGAAGAGCGTATCTATCCGCTTGTAGATGTGGATACACCGAATGTGTTCCGTAATCTGTTCCCTTATGATGAGATACCAAAGATTGCGTTTAATGACCGTATCGTTCCTCATAATATGCCAGATGATATCTGGATTACAGACACAACATTTCGTGATGGACAGCAATCAAGAGCGCCTTTTACAACGAAACAGATTGTTACAGTCTATGATTATCTTCATAAGTTAGGTGGACCTAAGGGAATTATTCGTCAAAGTGAATTCTTCTTGTATAGTAAGAAAGATCGTGACGCAGTTTACAAATGTCTCGAAAGAGGATATGAGTTTCCAGAAGTAACTTCATGGATTCGTGCCAGTAAGAAGGATTTTGAATTAGTAAAAGAAATTGGGTTAAAAGAAACAGGTATCTTAGTTAGTTGTTCGGATTATCATATCTTCTATAAGATGAAGATGACAAGAAAACAAGCAATGAACCATTATCTAAGTGTTGTTAGAGAATGTCTTGAAACAGGTGTAGCACCTCGTTGTCATCTAGAAGATATTACTCGATCTGATATTCATGGATTTGTTATTCCTTTCTGTCTTGAATTAATGAAATTGGGAGAAGATTATGGAATTCCAGTTAAGATTCGTGCCTGTGATACGATGGGATATGGAGTTAACTTTGCCGGAGCAGTTATCCCACGTTCTGTTCAAGGAATTATCTACGGTTTAAGGACACATGGAGGTGTGCCTTCTGAGATGTTAGAATGGCATGGACACAACGATTTCTATAAAGCAGTTACAAACTCAACAACAGCCTGGATATATGGTGCAAGTGGTGTAAATTGTTCCTTGTTTGGTATTGGTGAGAGAACAGGTAATACCCCTCTTGAAGCAATGGTATTTGAATACGCACAATTAAAGGGTACATTAGATGGAATGGACACAACGGTTATTACAGAACTAGCAGATTACTTTACAGAAGAAATCGGTTATAAAATTCCAGCAAGAACACCTTTTGTAGGTCAGAATTTCAATGTAACGAGGGCAGGTATTCATGCAGATGGATTGCTAAAAAATGAAGAAATCTACAATATATTTGATACAGAGAAATTCTTAAATAGACCAGTATTAGTAGCCGTATCTAATACATCAGGCCTTGCAGGGATTGCACATTGGATTAATACATATTACAAATTAAAAGATGAAAGAGCAGTTGATAAGACGCACCCTGTAGTAATTAAGGTGAAAGAATGGGTGGATAAGGAATACGAAGGCGGACGTGTAACAGTAATTACAGATAATGAATTAGTTCGAGTTATTGATGATTCATGTAAAGAATTGAATGTTAGCATCTTATATGATACATTTTAAAGTGTAAACATAGAAGTAGTTCATATAGAATGAACTGCAGTTACTAAGCTATTTAGTGAACATAACATTAATACAATCATTTATGAAAGTATAGGAGGATTATTCATGAGTAAGCAACAAATTGAAGCGGCAAAGGAACAGTTTGGAAAGCTATTAGAAAAGCAACTTGCAAGAGTTGAAGAGATGAAGGCACAAGGTGACTTTGTTAATTATAAAGAGCTTGATAAAATCACTATTGGTGTGTGTGGTGGAGATGGAATTGGTCCAGCAATTACAGGGCAAGCTCAGAGAGTTCTTGAGTACTTATTAAAAGATGAAGTAGCAACTGGCAAAGTGGAGTTCAAAGTAATCGATGGCTTAACAATCGAAAGAAGAGCAGAAGAGTTAGCGGCGATTCCAGCTGATGTGTTAACGGAATTAAAAACTTGTGATGTTATATTAAAAGGACCTACTACGACACCTAGAAAAGGTGACGGACTTCCTAATATTGAATCTGCTAATGTAGCTATGAGAAAAGAATTAGATTTGTTTGCTAACGTTCGTCCTGTTCGTATCCCAGAACAAGGTATTGACTGGACATTCTACCGTGAGAATACAGAAGGTGGATATGCAGCAGGTAAAGAAGGCGTTAGCGTAACAGATGATCTTGGAATTGACTTTACTATTGCAACATCTCAAGGATGTGATAGAATTATTCGTGCAGCATTCGAATTCGCTAAGGCAAATGGTAAGACTCGTGTAACAGCAGTTACAAAAGCTAATATCATCAAAACTACAGATGGTAAGTTCCTTGATAATTTCTATCGTATAGCGAAAGAATATGATGGAATCACTGCAGATGATTGGTATATCGATATCATGACTGCAAAATTATTAGATGAACAAAGAAGAAGAGATTTCCAAGTAGTTGTTTTACCTAATTTATACGGTGATATTATTACAGATGAAGCAGCTGAATTACAAGGTGGCGTAGGTACCGCAGGTAGTGCAAACATTGGTAAAAAATACGCTATGTTTGAAGCAATTCATGGTTCTGCCCCACGTATGGTACAAGAAGGCAGAGATATTTACGCAGATCCATGTAGCGTAATCCGTGCTGGTGCAATGTTATTATCGCATATCGGTTATACAGAGAAAGCAAACCAATTGTACAATGCACTTGACATCTGTACTGTTACAGAAAAGAAAATAGTAATGACTGGTAGAGATACTGGAGCTACAGGTGCTGAATTTGCTGATTACATTATGGAGACGATTGCGAAGAACTAGGAGGAGAAATTCTTTGGACAGTTTTCATGAGCAAAAAGAAACATTAGATAAATATTCTTTAAGAGGTCGTGTATTTCATAAGATTCGTGACAATATATTAACGGGTAAATATAGACAGAATGAAGAATTAAAAGAAGTTACAATAGGAAATGAATTAGGTGTCAGTAGGACACCGGTTCGTGAAGCATTAAGACAGTTAGAATTAGAGGGATTAGTGAATATCATACCCAATAAAGGTGCTTATGTGAATGGCATTACACCAAAAGATATTCATGATATCTATATGATACGTTCTTATCTTGAAGGCCTTTGTGCTAGGATGGCATGTGAGAATATAACGAAAGAGCAAATGGACGAGATGGACGAGGTTGTATATCTATCCGAATTCCATACAAGACGTTCCCATGAGGAGCAGATTTTTGAATTAGATAGTAAGTTTCATGAGTTGCTATATGAAGCTTCTGGAAGTCGTATCTTATGCCATTTATTATCTGACTATCATCAGTATGTACAGAGAATTAGGAAGGCGTCTTTATCTTCTATGAATCGTGCTAGCCATACCAATGAAGAGCATATAGCGATTTTGGAGGCAATTAGAGAACGCGATGCAGACAAGGCAGAATCGCTAGCCCATGAGCATATTAAGAATACCATTCGAAATATTAGTGAAAATGGATTAGAGAAATTATTATAAATTAGTATATAATGAAAACACCTACGAAGTGGATATCTTCGTAGGTGTTTGTTTTTTGTAGTCAAGGAAGATTCTAGTTGAAATTAGCGTGTGACTTTAGTATAGTTAAATAGTATCATATAATACTATTTATATTCATTCTCGTGTATAATAGGTAAATAAAGTTTGGAAGAGGTAGTAAAAGAGTTATGAGTGGAAAGAGTAAGAAAACCACAGCTGGTGCAGGATTCTCTGGAAAGATGGGGTATGTATTAGCTGTAGCAGGATCGGCAGTAGGTTTAGGTAACATATGGCGATTCCCATATCTAGCAGCTAAGTATGGTGGAGGAACATTTTTATTCACTTACCTTGTTCTAGCGATTACGTTTGGTTTCACATTAATCATTACGGAAACCGCACTTGGACGTAAGACTGGAAAAAGTCCTATTGGGGCGTTTAAGGCACTTGGTGCTAAGAAGCTGATGTTTGGTGGATGGATTAACGCCATTGTACCTATGTTAATAGTACCATATTACTGTGTAATTGGAGGTTGGGTACTGAAATATCTCTTCGCCTTTGCTGGAAGTAATGCAGTTAGCTTGCAAGAGGATACCTATTTTAATAACTTTGTTAGTAAAACAGGTGAACCGATATTCTGGTTACTAGTTTTTGCAGTTGCTGTATTCGTAGTCATAATTATGGGAGTAGAAAAAGGAATCGAAAGAGTTAGTAAGATACTTATGCCTTTACTAGTTGTAATGGCTATAGGGATTGCAGTTTATTCTGTAACACGCCCTGGAGCAATGGAGGGAGTTAAGTATTACCTAATTCCTGACTTCTCTAAGTTCTCTATTCATACAGTTGTTGCTGCTATGGGTCAAATGTTTTATTCACTATCTATCGGTATGGGAGTCTTATTTACATATGGTTCCTATATGAAGAAGGATATTGACATGGAATCTTCCATTCGACAAGTTGAAATTGTGGATTGTATCATTGCTTTCTTAGCAGGACTAATGATTATTCCAGCAGTATTTGCTTTCGCAGGTGGTAATCCAGAGACATTACAAGCAGGGCCTTCATTAATGTTTATAACTATGCCAAAGGTATTCTTAAGTATGCCAATGGGACGAATCATCGGTATGGTATTCTTTATTCTTGTTTTCAGTGCTGCTTTAACAAGTGCTGTTTCGTTAATGGAATCTGGTGTAGCAACATTTGTTGATACGACAAAATGGAGTCGCAAAAAGAGTAGCGTAGTTATGTTAGGGATTATCTTATTGCTTGGCATTCCTAGTTCTCTTGGATTTGGTGTATGGTCATTTATCAAGCCAATTGGTGGTTCTATTTTAGATTTCTTTGATTTTATCACGAATTCAATTATGATGCCACTGGCTGCAATCTGTACTATAATATTGGTTTGGAAAGTATGTGGATTTAATACAGTTGTAGAAGAAGTAGAATCTTCCTCTAAATTTAAGGAAAAGAAGATCTATTTGTTTATTGCCAAATATCTTGTATTAATTTTCTTGTGTGTAATACTAATTAGTTCTATTTTACAAGCGTTTGGATTTATGAAGATATAGTAATACAAATGGATTTTGGTACACCCATTCATAAGAAAGTGGCTAAGCCTATTTTAGGCTTAGCCACTTTTCTTTACTTATTTGAGGTAATTCTACGCAAAAAGTAGAACCCCCGCCGGGGGTATCTTTTACATACAACTTTCCGTGATGAAGAGTAACTAATTCCCTTGCAATACTAAGTCCAAGACCAAAATTTGATTTATTACTTCTTGCTGAATCTATTTGAAAGAAGCGGTTGAATATCAGTTCTTTTTGAGAATCTTCAATGCCAACGCCATAATCAATTATTTCAATGTTTACGTGATGTTTCATATTATAAGCTTTTAGCGTTAGTCCTTTATTAGGTGGCGTGTATCGATATCCGTTGTCTATAAGGATTGTAACGATTTGCTTTATCCGATCAAGGTCACCCCAGACACGGTATAGGGTATCGCTACATAGATCAAAATGGAAGATACGATGTAGAGATCCTTCATATACACTATAGAAATCATATAGTTCAATAAGTAAGGTTTCCATATCTACATCAGTAAGGTTGAGTTGCCAGCTATGAGAATCTGTTGCTGCTAGCATAAGCATATCGTTAATTAACTTTGAAAATCTAGTACATTCCTTTTCTATAATAGGAATGAAGGACTTACATTGTTCGATTCTATCCGCCATGTCAGAATCTTTGGATAATTCTGCTTTTAAATTGCTGATACCTGTAGTTATTACGGTTAAAGGTGATTTCATCTCATGAGATACCGATGCGATGAAATGTTTTTGTTGTATCTGGTTTTTTTCAAGTGGATTTGATACCAGACGAATGAATAATTTACTGAAGAGAAAAAGTAAGAAAATACCGAGGAAAGCCATGCCACCATATCGTAATAAGAATAGTGGGTCAATGCCATAATATTTACGAACTTCCATAAGTAAATAGATGATACGGTATCCGTTTTTCATGGGAGTAGTCATAAGAGCACCGTAGTAGTAGGTTTTCTCGCCTTTATGTAAAAGATAGGTATTGCTTTTGTAAGTAGATGAATGGAAAATTGGATTCTTACAATCAAGGCCATCTTGTTTGGTTGCTGTTTGAAGTTCTTCTTTCAGCTGATGCTTTTTGATTCTAGTAGTTCGAGTATTCAATAACCTTAAGTCTATTCCGTTATCTTCCATTAATATAAGAATCCCAGTTTCTTTTTCCGTACGGGCAATCCAACTAGCATTGATAATTTCTGTATCTTTTAGTTCTTCAAATATATTAAGTATATTTTGGCTATACACTGATTCTAAACGATAGAGACGCTCGTGATAATTAGTGAGGAATAGGACGATAACAATCATTATTAGAATAATACTAGTGGAGAAACTATATATGAATACAAGCTTTTGTTTTAATTTATGTATCATATTATAAGCCCTTTCTTATTCCATTAGATGATATCCAACCGATCGAACTGTCTTAATGGTAACATGACTATGAACGGAAGTAATACGTTTCCTTAAGAAAAATATAAAATTGTCCAGATTACCATCACATACGAAAGAGTCAGTACCCCAAACACGGTCGAGTATGGTATCTCTTGTTAGAATACGATTTTTATTCTGAATCAGAAAAACAAGTAAATCAAGTTCCCTCTTGGATAAGGTACACTCTTCATTTCCACAGACAAGTTTCATTAAGTTTAAATCTACGGATAGGTCAGAGAATGTTAGTAAAGTAGAGACATTCATTGTCACATTTCGTCTTGCAATGGCTCGAATGCGGGCAAGTAATTCATCCATTTCAAATGGTTTGATTAGATAATCATCGGCTCCTGCATCTAGACCTTCTACGCGATTGGTTAGGGTATTCATAGCGGTAACTAATAAAACGGGTGTGTGTATGGAAGCAGTACGGATTTCTTTCAGTATGGCTAGTCCATCTTTATGAGGGAGCATACGGTCAAGGAGAATAACATCATAGACATCACGTTTTATATATAGTGTAGCTTCATCACCATCATGACAAAAGTCTGCAAACCATCCTTGTGTTTGTATTTGATAATTTAGTAGATTACATAAATCTGTGTCATCTTCAATAATTAATAATCGCATCGAGTCACTTCCTTTATTGTTGATATATATTGGATTATAGGATATTTATGGAGTATAATCAATGGGTGTGAGACAATTAGAGATTCGCTAGAGATTCACTTAATCTTCATTAGAGATTTTAGTGATACATTGTGAGTATTAAAAGCAAAGAGGGGATAAATATAATGAGACAGAAAAATCTTATACATAAGATTGCTGTTATAACAGTACTAAAAATAATGACATTCAATATGGTGGCTTGTTCTTCTAAGAAGGGAGAAGGTGGAAGAGAAGATACAGCTGGTAATAAAGGAAGGTTTATCGAGAAAGAAGTGACACTACCTGAACTTGATGATGGTGAGAAAATATTGCAGATTAGTAGTAATGACGAAGGAAGTCTACGTATCTATAGTATAGTTTACAAGGATGATCATAAGAAGGCAGATATCTATCAGTATGATTTGAAAGAGAACCAAACATTCGAAAAAAATAAGACAGAATGGTTACAAAATCTTGATATAGACAATTTTGATCCAGAGCAAGCAATACAGTATATCTTTGATCGTGGTAAGACGAAGTATGCTTATTTTAGTGTAATCACGGATGGGATTTATAATAATCGGATTTATAAAACAACAGACGGAAAGACTGGGGAGATACTTCCTGTGAAGGAGTGGGAAAAATCAAAGGATAAGGATCAAGTTTATGTAACAATTGGAGTCACCTCTTCTGGAAATCTATATCTGCAAGATGCTGACAATTTATGCAGATACGATGAGGATTCTAAAAGTTTTGTAAGTGTCTTAGATACGCAACAATATGATAATAACAGCTTGATCGTTGGCGGAGATAAGATAGTATTATTAAAGACAGGAAATAAAGAGGCAGATAAAATAGAATATAATGTTTGGAATGAAGATAAATTGGAGGAAGAACCACAGACATTTAATCTAGAACCAACGTATGACGTTTATGGATTTGTGAATGAGAACAACGATATTATGACAGTAGATCATACAGGAATACACCAATTAATTGATGGTACTTCAGCTGTTCAATTGGTGATAGATGGTTCCATGAATATGATGAATGCGGTATCAAGTTTCCCTAAGCAAATAATTCAGGATAAAGAAGCAAATTATTATGTATTATATTATTTAATAGAAGAAAATAAATATGCAGTTATGTCGTATATCTATGATTCAGAAGTATCAGCTATTCCAGAGACAACTCTGACGGTATATAGTCTTACCAATGATTTATGGACGAAAGAAGCAGCTACAGTATTTCAAAGAGAACACCCAAATGTAAAGGTAGAGCTACGTGTAGCTATGGATGAGGATTCAACCGCTACAAGAGAAGATTATATCAGGCAATTGAATACAGAGCTGCTAAATGGAGAAGGGCCAGATGTACTTGTAATGGATGGATTACCGAAGGATTCTTATATCAGTAAAGGTACTTTGTTGGACATACGTGATGTCATACAACCGTTGGTGGATCAAGGAGAACTGTTTGAGAATATGGGGGCATTTTATAAACAGGAAGATGGAAGTTATTATACGTTCCCAGTTAATATTAAGATACCATTAATACTATCACATAAGGAAGCAACCAATTATGCAACTTCATTAGAAGGAATCGTAGAATATGTGAAGAAATACAATGATCCTATGGGATTTGGAAGTCAATCCTGGGAAACATTGATGCAACACTTCTTACCAGTGTATTTGAATCAATTGATTAGTCATAATGAAGCAGATGAGGATAAGATAGAGAAATTCTTAACAAATTTAAATGTAATTTATCAATTAGGAGAATACGATACATTGAAAGAGGAATCTGTAGATGATTATTTTAATTACTATTTTAGTTGCAAAGTAACTGAAGGGCTACAGATGGCATATGAAGAAGGCACTGGATTTTATGATATTGGACTACCGTCTGGACTTGTGAAATATATCGGGGGAGATATAAGTGTATTGAATCAAACCTTTTATCCAGTTAGTTCTTTAAGTATCAATAAGAATTCTAAGAATATTGATTTGGCTAAGGAATTTATAACATGTCTATTATCAGTGAAAATGCAGGAGAATGATATGCAAACGGGATTCCCTGTGAATAAGAAAGCATTTGAGAACAGAAAGAACGATAAGGAAAAACAACAGGATCGACAATGGACATGGGATACAATTGATGAAAATGGAAAAACAGTTAAGGTTCCTTATGGTTGGCCCGATGATAGAACAATCGATTTACTTGAATTAATGTGTGAGAACGTATACAACGAAGGTAACCAAAATCAATATATGTTAGATGTATTTATCGCAAATTCACAAGATTATGCAGATGGAAAGATTGATGCACATGAAGCAGCACAGGCAATTGTTGATAAATTGCAGATGTATCTGAAGGAGTAATTCTTTATAGCATACTTACATATACAACGGCTTTGTACTTTGTTCAAAAAGATTTTGTAGCTGTCACATGAATTTACTTACATAGAATCTGAGTAAACAGTTGCTAGAAGAAACTAGCATAAAGCTTTTAGTTTAAAAACTTTAGGATAATCTTTAATGCAACTGTTTATTCTGATTCTTAGTAGAAGTTTTGCGACAGCACCTTTTTATCTACATCGAAAGTTCTTCCCATTGTTCTAGGAGTTCTTCTAATCGTTCTTCAATTGATTTCTTTTCATTATTTAGTTCCATTAATCTTGGTACATCTGTATAAACTTCTTCAAGAGTTAGAAGTTGGTCAATCTCATCGTTTCTTGTTTCGCAAGCACTGATTTCATCTTCAACTTTCTTAAGCTCATTCTGACGTTTTCTTTCTTTTGCTTGTTGTTCTTTTTGTTGCTTCCAATCTAGCTTGGTTTCTGACGTGTCCGTAGCCGATTCTGTTTGAACGGAAGATGTACCTGATGAAGTAGAAGTTGTTGTATTAGATGTATTTATGGAATTAGCGCCAAGATACATACGTTCCACTTCTGGTTTTTTCTCTACATAATAATCGTAGTTACCTATATAGTTAAGTAACTGGTTATTCGTTAAGTCTAGAATACGAGTTGCTGTTTTGTTAATGAAGTAACGGTCATGTGACACATATAAAACTGTTCCAGAATAACTGTTAATGGCATCTTCAAGGATTTCTTTAGAAGCGATGTCAAGATGGTTCGTAGGTTCATCAAGGATCAAGAAATTCGCTTCTGATAGCATTAATTTGGCAAGGGAAACACGTCCACGTTCACCACCACTTAATTCCTTGATACGTTTGAAGACATCATCATTGGTAAATAAGAACGCAGCAAGAATATTACGAACTTCAGTGTTGGTCAGATTTGGATAAGTGTCTTGTAATTCATCAAAGATAGTTTTTTCTGGGGATAGTACTTGATGTTCCTGATCGTAATAACCAATCTTAACTTTCGCTCCTAGGCGCATCTCGCCAGAGTCTGCATCTAATAAACCATTTAGTATCTTTAATATAGTAGTTTTACCAGTACCATTGTTACCGATTATGGCTACTTTCTCTTCTCGTTTAATCTCAAAATCTAAATCGGAGAAGAGCTTCTTTGGTCCGAAGGCTTTAGATAGACATTTTACAGTAAGAACATCATTCCCACTTATATTATGTGGCTCTAATTTAATAGAGATACGATGTTGTTCCATTATTGGTTTTTCGATACGATCAATTTTATCAAGCATCTTCTCACGGCTCTCCGCACGTTTGATTGACTTTTCTCGATTGAAAGAACGAAGCTTTGCAATAACTTCTTCTTGATGTTTGATTTCTTTTTGCTGATTCAGATAACTCTTTAATTGTGCATCTCTAACGAGAGCTTTCTTCTCTGCAAATTCTGAGTAATTGCCAAGGTACATCTGAGATTTGGTATATTCAATTTCAACGACTTTTGTAACGATTTTATCGAGAAAATAACGATCATGGGCAACAATTACTACAGCACCACGGTAGTTCAGAAGATAATTTTCTAACCATGCAATGGATTCTAGATCAAGATGGTTGGTAGGCTCGTCTAAGAAGATGATATCAGGTGCAGTAAGAAGTAATTTACCAAGGGCAACACGTGTCTTTTGACCTCCCGATAACTTATCAATGGATTTTTGAAATTCCTCTTCTGTAAATCCGAGACCTTTTAGAATTCCAGTAATTTCACTTTGGTAGGCATAGCCATTTTGCAATTCAAATTCGTGATTTAATCTAGCATAAGTAGAAAGCATAGATTCTAATTCATCGCCAGAAGCTTCCTTCATATCATGTTCTAGACAACGCATACGATCGTATAATTCGATAACATCCTTTTTTACTTCCAGAAGTTCTTCATAGATGGAGTGATGCGAAGTAAGTGCTTGATGTTGTGCTAGATAACCCATAGTAGCACCCTTAGCAAACGTAACATCACCAGAATCTGCACTCATTTCACCAATGATAATTTTAAGTAGTGTAGATTTACCTGCTCCGTTTACACCGATAATTGCAGTTTTTTCACCTTCATTCACGTGGAATGAAACATTAGTAAGAACTTGTTTTCCAACAAAGGATTTATTTATATTGTTACATGATAAAATCATGATTGTGGTCATCCTTTCTTCGCGTTTTTTCGTAGGTCCATACAGAAATTTGGGTCCAAATTGCTTAGCAGACCTAGGTAAGTGGCTCATGAAAATCAACAGTTATTTTATCATACTTATTGTGTGAATGCTAGATATTTGCGCATTTTCTTTAGAAAAATGATGCAATTTATAAGGAAAAATTATATAATAAAATAGAAGAGGTACTATATACCATTATGTATTTGGAGGTATTATGGGAATTGATATAGTCGGTAATTTAAGAGAAATTAATTATTTGTCAATAATAGTACGTATGCTACTAGCACTTTTGTGTGGAGGCATTATCGGTTTTGACCGCGAGAGAAAAGGAAGGCCAGCAGGATTTCGGACACATATACTCGTGTGTATTGGATCGACTTTGGTTATGATTACCAGCCAATTTATTATATCTGTGCTGAAGATGGGCACGGACCCTACAAGAATGGGAGCACAAGTAATTAGTGGAATTGGTTTCCTTGGAGCAGGGACAATTCTTGTTACACCGAAACAACATGTCAAAGGTTTAACAACGGCAGCAGGGTTATGGGCATGCGCCTGTATGGGGCTTGCTATTGGAATTGGTTTTTATGAAGGAGCTATTCTAGGTTGTGGTTTCATACTAGCTAGTATGGAGATACTACAAGGAGTAGAATCAAATATAACATCAAAATCATTAACTGTTGATATTTATATAGAAGTTACTCGGGTAGAAGCTATTGGGGAGATGATTGGACTGTTGAAAGAAAATAAGATGTCAATTATAAAGCTTGAGACAGTAACGAATAAAGAAGAAGATTCATCTATAGGTATGTTCATTGGTGCAATCGAATCAAAAGAAAAATCAGCTGAGAAAATAATAGAGAGAATAAAAAGGCATGAAATGGTAAGGACTGCATATTTCATCTCAAATTGACAAATAATTAACGAGTAGTTATAATGAAAATAAGGGTTATGATATAAGGAGGGTGCGTTGTGTACGAAAAAGAGATATCGTTAGCAGTTATTAAAAGACTTCCAAGATACTATCGTTACTTGGGTGAGTTGTTAGAAAATGATGTTGTTCGTATTTCATCAAAAGAGCTTAGCGAGAAGATGCAAGTAACAGCTTCACAAATTAGACAGGATCTTAATAACTTCGGGGGTTTCGGACAACAAGGCTATGGATATAATGTGGAGTATCTTTATACGGAAATAGGAAAGATTCTTGGACTTGATAGGAAATACAATTTAATTATTATCGGTGCAGGAAATCTAGGACAGGCATTAGCAAATTATACGGACTTTGAAAGAAGAGGTTTTGTAATCAAAGGTATTTTTGACGTGAATCCAAGACTTGAGGGAATCTCCATACGAGGGATTGAGATTCGAATGATGGACACACTGGAAGATTTTGTGAAGAATAATAGTATCCATATTGCGGCATTGACCATGCCAAAAGCAAAAGCACCACAAGTTGCATCGGATCTAGTAAGCTGGGGAGTGAAAGCGATATGGAATTTCGCACCAACTGATTTGAATTTACCAAAGAATATCATGGTTGAGAATGTTCATCTTGCTGAAAGTTTAATGCGTCTATCGTATAACTTAAAAGCACGTGAAGAACAAGAAAATGAAGAAAAACAGTAACGGACAAATACGCAGTGATTTGTGTAAAAGGGAGATTTTATGGCGAGAAAAATGGACAAGAGTATTGAGATTATAGAAGCATTACAAGGGAAAAAAATTCCAATACTAACACTAGATGATCGCTGGTACCAACTTATTCCAGAACATGAGAAGACTGCAACTATTAAGCAACTAGAGACTAATTTGAATAATTTGCTTAAGCAGCAAGGTAAAATGATTAATGATATAAAGGATATGAAAAAACTCAAGAAGAAATTAATGAGTGAAATCGTAGCCAATATGGAAACTGATAATTCTCCAGCTGGAAGGTTGAAAGCTAAAAAACTTGAGAAAAGTCATCAGTTTATTGAAGAAATTAACATAAAAATGCAGGAAGCAGATGATACTCTTCTAGACATGCCTTACCAGATTAAAAAAGCAAATGAGGAGCTCATGGTCGAAAGCATGAAAGTCTGCTATACAAAATTGAAACATAATCAAATAGAAATTGAAAAAGCGGATCAATGGATTCGTAAAACACGGGAGACACTAAAAGTAAGAATTCTAGAAAAACAGGATAAAGAAATAGAAAATAGTTCACTTTATTCGTATATGCATGATATACTAGGAAGCGCAGTTCTAGATATATTAGATGATAAAGAGTAAGGATGGAATAACGTTGATTATTGGTATTGGTGTAGATTTAATTGAAGTCGAACGTGTAGAGAAAGCTTGTAAGAACGAACATTTTCTTGAAAGATGTTTTACAAAACGTGAGATTGATCTGATACGAGAGGATATTAGAAAGGCCTCGGATAATTTTGCTGTAAAAGAGGCTGTTTCTAAAGTATTTGGTACAGGGTTATGTGGATTCTCACTGACAGATATAGAGGTGCTTCGAGACAAACTCGGGAGTCCTTATGTTACATTATATGGTAATGCTCTAAAGTTTGCAAATGAACGTGGGATTACAAAAATCCATGTATCTATAACAAATACGAACATATATTCAAATGCTTTTGTAGTAGCAGAAGGGAAAGAAACATGAGATATTTAGTTGATGCTGCAAAGATGAAGGCAATAGATGAGTATACCAGCAATATGATTGGTGTACCAAGCCTTGTTTTAATGGAAAAGGCGGCAATGGCAATCGTTGAAGTAATGCAAACAAAGATAACTAGAAATGATAGAATTCTAGCAGTATGTGGTACTGGTAACAATGGTGGAGATGGCATCGCTGCAATACGTATGTTGAAGGAGCTTGGATACAACGCCGATGTACTTATTATTGGGGATGAAAAGAGAGCTTCTGAGCAGACAAAGCAGCAGTTATTTATTGCGCGCAATATGGACGTGAAGGTCTATAACAATGTGAAGGTATCAGAATATACTATTATTATAGATGCAATCTTTGGCATTGGTTTGTCAAAACCAGTTGTAGGAGCATTTGAACAAGCAATAGAAGCAATTAATGTATGTGATAATACAGTCTTCTCCGTTGATATTCCTTCAGGAATTCATGCAGATAACGGAAAAGTTATGAATATTGCAGTTAAAGCAGATTATACAATAACATTTGGTGTAAACAAGATTGGTTTAGTTTTATATCCTGGCTGTGAGTACGCTGGTGAAACAATAGTAGCAAATATTGGTTTTCCTGTAAAGGCAATCGAATATGTGAAGCCATCTGTTTTTTATTATGGGAAGGAAGATTTATCTCACTTACCATTACGAAAGAACTATTCGAATAAGGGTACCTTTGGTAAGGTACTAATCATAGCAGGCTCTCGTAATATGTCCGGGGCTTGCTATTTATCTGCTAAGGCAGCATGTCGTGCAGGGGCAGGACTTGTGAAAGTTCTAACCGTGGAAGATAATCGTAGTATTATCCAAAGCCTATTACCAGAGGCTATTTTATCAACATACGATCCTATTAATTTGAAAAACAAATTAGAAGTGGACCGTATTATACGAGAATTACAATGGGCTACTTCAATTGTGATAGGACCAGGAATTGGAATTTCTGCAGCGGCAGATCATCTATTAGACATCGTATTAAATCATGCAACGGTACCAATTGTTATCGATGCGGATGCTATATCGATGTTAGCTGGTAAGACACAGTATATTGCAAAAGATAACGAGAAAGAATGTTATTGTGATATTGATTTACCAGAGAATGTAGTCGTGACTCCACATCTTAAGGAAATGTCTAGGATGTTAGATTGTGAAGTTTTAAATGTTCAGGAGAATCTATTGACCGTTGCGATGAATGCAGTAAAAGGGAAACAATATGTGTTAGCATTAAAAGATGCTAGAACAGTTGTAACGGATGGCGTTCATTGCTATGTTAATCTATCTGGAAACAATGGAATGGCTACTGCAGGAGCAGGAGATGTTTTGACAGGAATTATAGCAGCAATGTTAGCACAAGGTATGGAACGATTTGAAGCAACCGCTCTAAGCGTATATGTACATGGTCTTGCGGGTGATAAAGCAGCTGAAATTAAGAGTGTTTACTCTTTAATTGCTAGTGATATAATTGAAGCACTTCCACTAGTACTTCATGAGTGACTGAATGTAGGGAAGAAATAGTTACCTATATGGACATTGTAAGGAGGCAGATTTCATGAAAGAATACTACAGAGTAGAGGCTAGTATTAACCTCGATGCAATCTGTAACAATATTGATGAAGTAAGAAGGAATATCAACGCTAATACAAAAATCATGGCAGTTATTAAAGCGGATGGTTATGGACATGGAGCTGTTGCGTTAGCAACTGCTTTGAAGGATAAAGTTGATGCTTATGGAGTTGCTATTATTGAAGAAGGGATAGAACTTCGTTTGGCAGGATTTGAAAAGCCAATACTAATATTAGGCTTCACACCGCATGAGCAATATGAAGATTTAGTAAAATATGATATTATTCAAACGGTTTTCCAATATGATATGGCAAAATGCCTTTCTGATATTGCAGTTTCACTTGGAAAACAAGCAAAGATTCATATTAAGGTTGATACTGGAATGACTCGTATTGGATTCAAAGATACGGAAGAAAGTATTCAAATTATTAAAGAAATTAGTAAACTGCCAAACATCATTATTGATGGGTTATTTACCCATTTTGCATGTGCAGATGAAGCAGATAAGACATCTGCTAGAAAACAGTTAAGTCGTTACTTAACATTTGTAGATAAATTAGAAAAAGAAGGTATAAGTATACCAGTAAAACATGTATCCAATAGTGCGTCCATAATAGATTTACCAGAAGCAAACCTGGATATGGTAAGAAGTGGTATATCTACGTATGGTATGTATCCTTCAAGTGAAGTAAACAAGAAAAAATTACTGTTACAACCTGCTTTAACATTAATTTGTAATGTAGTTTATATAAAAGGTGTTGAAGCTGGCACGGGAATTAGTTATAATAATACCTATATTACAAATCGGAATAGTGTAATTGCTACAATACCAGTTGGTTATGGAGATGGTTATCCAAGAAGTCTTTCCTCTAAAGGAAGAGTTTTAATTCATGGAAAATCAGCTCCTATTGTTGGTAGAGTATGTATGGATCAATTTATGGTGGATATTACGGATATTCCAGATGTGAAAGAAGGGGATAAGGTAACATTGATTGGCCAAGATGGTGACGAATCGATATCGATTGAAGAAGTTGCAGATTTGGCGGGATCATTTAATTATGAACTTGTTTGTGACATAGGAAAGCGTGTACCGAGAGTATACTATAAAGAAGGAAAGAAAGTTGGAACAGCAGACTATTATAACTGTCTGCCTCAAGTTTTAGAGTTGTATTTATAAGTTTATTTAGTTATACCTTACCCGGATCTGAAAGAATATGTTTTAGTAACGGGTAAATGAGTTTCAGATTAAGACAGTTACAAAGTGAATTTTTTAAGGTTTAAAAGTGAAGTATGCCTTACTATTACAAGGCATATTGTTAGTAAGTAGCAATCTACCAAATAATAACCGTAGAAAAATCGTACACTTTAGGAATACACAGGTCAAAACTGGCAATAATAAAGCTAAAGCCAATAAATGGAGTGTGAATAAAGTGATAATTAAGCGCGGTGATATTTTTTATGCAGATTTGAGACCAGTAGTGGGCTCTGAACAGGGTGGTGTGCGCCCGGTTTTAATCATTCAGAATGATACAGGAAATAAACATAGTCCAACGGTAATCTGTGCAGCGATTACCTCAAAGATGAATAAAGCAAAGCTTCCTACACATGTAGAGCTTGATGCAGAGAAATATGGTATTGTTAAGGATTCTGTTATCTTACTGGAGCAGATTAGAACAATTGACAAAACTAGACTCAAGGAGAAAGTTTGTCACTTAGACCAAGATGTACTAAAAAAGATTGATAAGGCATTGCTTATTAGTTTCTCTCTGGATACATAAGGTCTGGTACGAGTCAATTGTAGTACATGATAAAGGAGACAAGATTTTACATGGGTGACGGGTATCCGATAGTAGGTATCGTTGTAGTTTTGTTACTTCTATTATTAAAAGCCATCATATCTTATGGGGCAAAAGCAATTGAACAAATTAATGAAGTAACAGTTAGGAAAAAAGCAGAAGATGGAGATGAGAAATCCAAAGTTCTATTAGGTTTTATAGATAAACCAGATAGTTACACTAACGCAGTTGAAGTTATTTTAACAACTACAAGTGTGCTAGTGGGATATATATGTGCTGGAGATTTTGCTAATGTTATTCGCAATGTTAATTTCCAAAAGTATTTTCTTATATCAGATGATATAACAAGGACTGTATGGACAGTCATCTTCGTTTTTGTAGTTTTGTTCATTAGTATTCTTTTTGGCAATGTTTTACCTAAAAAACTTGCCCTTAAGGATTCTGAAAATGCAGCTTACACAGTATCGAACTTTGTTTTATTTTTTATACGAATAGTAACGCCAATAGCATTTTTAATAGAGAAGATAACGAATCTAATTTTACGTTTGTGTCATATTAAACCGGAAGATTTGGAAGAAAATGTTACAGAAGATGAAATCATATCGATGGTTAATGAAGGTCAAGAACAGGGTGTTATCGCTTCAAATGAAGCAGAAATGATATCTAATATTATTGAGTTCGATGAGAAAGAAGTGAAAGACATTATGACTCATCGAAAGAAGATTGTAGCAATTGATAGTAATCAAACGGTAGAACAGACATTACGGTTTATGTTAGATAAGAGCTATTCAAGATTTCCGTTATATGAAGACGACATCGATAATATTATTGGTATCCTTCATGTAAAAGACGTAACGAGATGTTACATGTCTCCTAAGTTTAAGAACAAACCTCTTAAACTTATAGCGAGGAAACCGTATTTTGTTCCCGATACACAGAATATTGATGTATTATTTAATGACATGCAGTTGAAGAAGATACATATGGCAATCGCAGTAGATGAATATGGACAAACTGCAGGTTTAGTTGCCATGGAAGATATTCTCGAAGAAATCGTGGGTAATATCCTAGATGAATATGATATAGATGAGAAATTAATTATCAAGCAAGGTGAAGGCAGATACTTAATGAGAGGACTAGCAGGCCTTGATGATATTGAGGATATATTAGGTATAGAAATTGAGGAAGAAGATTTTGATACACTGAATGGTTTATTGATATCGTTATTAAATAGAATACCAAATGAGGGAGAGCATCTATCTGTTTCTTATGAAGGATATCTATTTGAAATATTAGATATTAAGAATAAAATGATCCGTTTTGTACGTGTAACCAAGGAAGTCGAAGATAATACAATCGAGTCAAATGAATCGGAAGAATAAAATAAATATGTAAAAAGTAAAAGAACGCTTAAGGTAGCGTTCTTTTGCTGTCGGTAATACTTCATAGGGGAGAGTATTACCTATCGTATAATAGGGTGGGAGTAGATAGTTGTTTTACTATCTGCAGACAATTATAGATTGCAATTGTGTTCAAACTGTGAAATAATCATGAAAAAAGTATGTTATATTATTTGGTTACATTAGGAGGTAGGTAAAGAACAATATGAAAGAAGATGTTTTTGAACCTGAGAATACTGATATGAAGGAAAGTATGGAGCGGAAACACGTATCTAAGGAAGATAGACAAGCTAGGTACAAGCTGTTGATGGACACAGCATTGTTAGCTGGGCAAATTATGTTAAAGAGCGGGGCAGAAACATACCGTGTAGAGGATACGATTTGTAGAATCCTTCATACCTCTGGTCTAGAAACTGCAGAAACATTTGCAACGGTTACAGGTTTGTTTGTTACACTTGATGATCCAAGTATCGATGCTATTACAAAGGTAACAAGAGTTAGTGAAAAACAATCTAATTTAAGTCAGGTATATGAAGTAAATGATGTATCAAGAAGACTATGCTCTGGTAAGATAACCGTTGAACAAGCTTATCAACAATTATTACGTATAAAAAATAAAAAAGAATATTCAACTATCCTAGTCTATATAGGGATTATAATGACCTCCTCTTTCTTCACCCTCTTATTAGGTGGAGGTATCTTAGCATCTGCATTATCGGCTATAAATGGATTATGGATTGTAGCATGTAGACATATTACAGGAAAAGTGAAATTGAATACTTTCATCACGGATATGTTATCTTCATTTATAATTGCCGTTTGCACTATGTTATATGCACATCTATTAAATAATTCGGTTATTGTAGAGATTATAATCGTTGGTTCTATTATGCCTTTAGTGCCAGGCGTTGCCATTACCAATGCAATTCGTGATACCTTACAAGGAGATTACCTCTCTGGAGGTAGTCGAGCAATCGAAGCATTCGTTATCGCAGCATGTATTGCAGTAGGAATTGGTGTAGGGTTAGCATTTGGGGTAACGGTAATTGGAGGTAGTATGCTATGATTTTACAAGTAATAGGTTCATTCCTTGGTGTGGTAGGAATGTCAATCGTAATAGGAGTTCCTAAGAAATTAATACTGTATTCTGGAGCGGTTGGAGCGATTGGTTGGTGGGTATACTTATTAATTGAAGTGAAATATCCATCAGTAGTTACAATGCAAGCATTTGCAGCCACGATGGTAGTGGCTCTGATCTCCCATGTATTTGCAAGGGTATTAAAGGCTCCAGGAACAGTATTCTTAATACCAGGAATTATGCCAATGGTACCAGGAGCAGGAATGTATCGTACTGCTTATTATTCACTTAAAGGAAACGGGGAATTAGCGTCTTACTATCTATCACAAACAGTTCAGATTGCAGGAGTAATCGCGCTAGCAATCTTTATCATGGATTCTGTATTTAAAATTATTCAATTGAAAAAACAATGGAAGTAGATAAGGGGGTTGCAAAACTCCGTTTACGTGGGACGCAAAACTCTGGGTACGTTCATCAGGCTTCTTAGCTGACGTACTATGACACGAAACACGCTTCACACCTTTAGTACTTCTAGGTGTGTACGAATAGGGGGTTCAAAGGATACGGAAACGCCTTCGATTCGGCATCCTGCCTCAGCTCAGGCTGGCTCGGCGTCCTAGCCTCGCCTTCCTAGGTTATGGTGTACACACTAAGAAGTACTAGAGGTGTTTTGCTATTGTTTCTTAGTCATTGTACGTCAGCTAAGAAGCTGTTTTATGTGTTGAGAGTTTTGCTGTTGCTACATAAGGGAGAATGTAAAAACGTTATGTTTGGATATATATTGAGAGTTTTGCTGTGCTACGTAAGTAGAATATAAGAATATTGTGAATGAATACATAAATCTGCTATGTAAGTGAAAACATAAGACTATAATGAATTATTGAGTGTTATATAGGAAAGTGAGTGCGTAGTAGTGATATTTAGGATATTCGGGGTTATTGTTTTAGTTGTTTTACTTGCAGTTATTTTTTTAGAAGTTTCTTGTTTTCGTTACGCTATTTACCGTTATGGGGTTAAAGTTCCTGATGATGAGCATAGGTGTACGGGAAGCCTAAAGAAGTTTCAGAGTATTATTTTTGAGGGTAGAGATTGGGTGAATGATCAAAGTCCAGAGCAGGTTTCGATTACTAGTAATGATGGATTGCGACTTAAGGGGTGGTTGCTTCGTGCTAAGAACCCTAAGAGAACGGTCTTATGTGTTCATGGATTTCGTGGACAAGGTGTTTTTGATTTTGGTGCAGTTTGCCGTTTCTACTATGAACAAGATTGTAATTTGCTAATTATTGATCAAAGGGCGCATGGCGCTAGTGAAGGAAAATTCATTACTTTTGGGATTAAGGAACGTTATGATGTTGCAAGGTGGATTTCCTTCTTGAATGAGAAGTTAGGAGACAAACTACCAGTTATCCTAGATGGAGTATCTATGGGTGCGGCAACGGTACTGATGGTAAGTGGGCTCGATTTACCTTCTAATGTGACTGGGATTATAGCTGATTGTGGATATACTTCTCCAAGAGAAATATACGCACACGTGGCGAAAGAATATTATCATTTACCAGCATTTCCACTCGTACCAATTTTTGGACTCTTGTGCCGTATTGTAGCGGGATTTAATATAAACGAGACAAACACAAAGGAAGCACTAGCAAAGAATTCAAGGCCAGTGCTATTTGTGCATGGAGAGTCTGATCGGTTTGTTCCATCGTACATGAGTCGTGAGAACTATGAAGCGTGCATAGCAGATCGTTATATTGAAACAGTACCAGGAGCTGGGCATGGACAAAGTTATCTTATCCAAATGGAACATTGTCAGGCAAAGATTAAAGAGTTTTTTGATCGGTGTAAGTAAGTTTTTGGTATTGCTTAGGAGAAGTACCTTTATTCTGTTTGAAGAGTTTGATGAAATAGCTTGTTGTGTTAAAACCCACTTGATTTGATATCTCTGTGATATTTAAATCTGTTGATACAAGAAGTTTCTCAGCTTCTTTCAAACGAATATGGTTTACATAGTCATTAAAATTCATGTTCATAACCGTATTAAAGATTCTTGAAAAATAACTTGAACTCATATTACATAGGGACGCCATGACAGGCGTCTTTATTTCGTCCATATAATTGTCTATTACATAATCAAATGCAGGTTGTAATCGTTTTAGATACAATTCGTCTTCATTTAAATGAGAAATTACACTAGGATCATTGCTATGAAAATATCGTAAAATCCATAAAAAGATGCGACCGATATGATTACGAACAGCCAGTTCATATCCATAGCTTTGTTCATTCATTTCTTTGAGAATATCCCATAATAATTCTGGGATACATGTCTTATCAAGTAAGTCTTTTGCTATTACCTTTGGTTGACTTGGATTATCAATTAAGAAAGGTAAGGTATATTTTAATTCTGAATAATTCTGAAACATATTGTTATAGATAACTTCTGGTTCAAAACGTAGAACAATATAGTTACCTCCTGGTTCATCAAGTGCATTGATTAGATGAACCTCTTTAGAATTTATCAGAATCAAATCTCCTTTCGCAAAATAATGGTATTTTCCATTCAGCCATACACTAAAATGTCCTTCAAGTCCATACAGTACTTCAATATAGCTGTGAAAATGGGCAGGAAAGGAAACACCTGCACTATGTACACTGTGAATATTACAGATATAGTTGGAGGGAATTCCATTGATTAATTCTTTTTTCTGTTCTGGGTACTGCATGTTACATTCTCCTTCTTAGAATTCGATATTTTTCTCACCTCTGATGCGATTATCAATTTTATTATTAAGGACAAAATATTTATATTATTTTATAGGAAA
>NZ_CBDLAM010000010.1:36153-43716 GCF_965301125.1 Anaerosporobacter sp.
TAATATCATTTCATTTGTTGTTTGGCTATAATATTACTTATCAGAAGTAAATGAAACTCACGAAATAAAACCTTTAACTTCGAAGGAGTCATAGGTCGATTAAAGTTAACGGATATAGCAAAAGAAACCAATAAATTAAGTAAGAATATGGAGGTAACTATGGATAAAAATTATATAAGAGAACATAAAATTGGCGTACCTTATGAAGGTTTTGCAGAATTTACTAGAAAAGTAGCAGCAGAAGGCACTGTATTATTAAAGAATGATAAGAATGTATTACCACTTAAAAAGGGAGAGAAAGTTTCCCTATTTGGAAGAGCACAGATTAATTATTATCGAACAGGAACAGGTTCTGGTGGTTCTGTTAACGTATTATATACTTCAAACATTTTAGAAGGATTACGAACAAAAAAAGACATTGAATTAAATGAATCATTAATTAATACATATGAAAAATGGATTAAAGAAAATCCATTTGATAATGGTGGAGGTGCTTGGGCAGCAGAACCACCTAGTCAGAAAGAAATGCCTGTTACCGATGAGTTAGTAAAAGAAGCATCAAAACATTCAGATAAAGCCATCGTTATTATTGGAAGAAATGCTGGGGAAGACAAAGATAACACGCCTGGAGAGGGAAGTTATCTTTTAAAGCAAGAAGAAATTGAAATTCTTGAAACAGTAACAAAATATTTCGACCAAGTTATTGTTATGTTAAATGTTTCAAACATCATTAATATGAGCTTTCTGGAAGAAGAACGTTTCAAAGATCGAATTCAAAGTGTCCTCTATATATGGGAAGGCGGTATCGAAGGAGGTAATGCAGTAGCTGATGTATTAGTTGGTGATGTGACTCCAAGTGGTAAATTAACAGATACTATAGCATATCAATTAGAAGATTATCCATCTCACAGCAATTATGGAGATGCAGATGTTAATCTTTATCAAGAAGATGTGTATCTTGGATATCGTTATTTTGAAACATTTGCACCAGAGAAGGTTCAGTATGAATTTGGATTTGGTTTATCGTATACAACATTTGAGACAAGTTTAGTTAAGGCAGAAGTTACATCGGATATTGTGTCTAAGGCTACTATCAGGCTGAAAGTTTGTGTTAAGAATATAGGTTCTACTTATTCAGGAAAAGAATCAGTACAGGTTTATGTAGAAGCACCCCAAGGTGAATTAGGGCAACCAGTGAAGAAGTTAGTTACATTTGCTAAGACAAAAGAGCTTGCACCTGGGGGAGAACAGATCTTGGAAATTGAATTCAAGGTAGCTGACTTAGCTTCTTACGATGATAGTGGAGTTACGGGACATAAATCTTGTATGGTTCTTGAGGCTGGTGAATATGTATTCCATGTTGGCTCTAGTGTTAGAAATTGTGCGAAAGTGGAATTCCAAACAGCTACTGGAGAACAGAAAGGATATATGGTAGAAGAGTTAGAAGTGGTGGAACAGTTACAAGAAGCGTTGTCACCAAGTAAAGAATTCACAAGAATGAAGCCAGGAAAACGCCTTGCAAACGGAGCATATGAACTTATCTATGAAGCTGTTCCAACAAGAACCTATTCCATGAAAGAGAGAATCGAACAAAACTTACCACCAACCTATCCGCAAACAGGGAACAAAGGGATTACTCTTCGTGATGTTGCAGATCAAAAAGCTACTATGGAGCAATTTATCGCACAGTTAACCACAGAGGAATTAGCGACTATTGTACGTGGAGAGGGAATGTGTAATGTTAAGGTAACACCAGGTACTGCAGCAGCGTTTGGCGGAGTTGGAGATACTCTATTCGAATATGGTATTCCAATTGGATGTGCAGCAGATGGTCCATCTGGAATCCGTATGGAAGGTGGATATAAGGCAACACAAGTACCAATAGGAACTTTGTTAGCGGCTACTTGGGATACAGAATTAATCGAAGAGATGTATGTATATGAAGGCAAAGAATTACTTCGTAATGAAGTAGATACTTTATTAGGTCCAGGAATGAATATACGTAGACATCCATTGAATGGACGTAACTTTGAATATTTCTCAGAAGATCCAGTTGTAACAGCTAAGTTTGCTACTGCTCAAGTAAGAGGTATACTAGCTGGAGGTTCTACAGGAACAATGAAGCATTTTGCATGTAATAACCAAGAATATCGACGAAGCTTTGTTGAGGCGGTTGTATCAGAACGTGCTCTTAGAGAAATATATCTAAAAGGATTTGAAGTTGCAGTGAAAGAAGGCGGAGCCAATTCGATTATGACAACATACAATCCGCTTAATGATTATTGGAATGCATCAAATTATGATTTGAATACAACAATTCTTCGTAAGGAATGGGGATTTCGTGGTATCGTTATGACCGATTGGTGGGCTAAGATGAACGATCCAATAGAAGGTGGAGAAAGTGTGGTAACGAATACGGCTGGTATGGTTCGTGCACAGAATGATTTATATATGGTTGTTCCAAATGATGGTGCAGAGATTAATGCTGGAAATGATAATACATTAGAAGCAGTTGCAAATGGTAGTTTGACAATTGGTGAATTACAACGTTGTGCCATGAATATCTGCAAGTATTTGATGAATGCCGCTGTGTTTGGAAGAAAGCAAGACTATAACTGTGCAGTTCAATATTATGAACCATTAGAAAAGGCTGTCACAGATCAAGAAGTTACTATAATAGATGAGAATAATCAGGTTCCAATTACGGCAAATGGTAAATCCTATGTCAAAGCAAATGCGGGTAGTTACACGTTAGTAGCTAAAGTACGTAATAAGAAGGAGAAAGTTGCGCAATCTGCATGCAAATTCTTGATTAATGGTGAGACTGCGCTAGTAATGCAAGTAAATGGAACTGATGATGAATGGTCTTTGATTCGTCTTACTCGTGTGGAACTAGGTAATGGACAATACGAAATCAGCTTAAAGGGCATGACTGACGATATGGACATTGAATATATCGAGTTTAGGGATATAAAATAATTAGATAGCTAAGGTTTTATTATTATAAAATGATTCATAGGTATATCATCTTGGAAGTTGCAAAAATTGCGTTGGTGTTAAGCCAACGCTTTTTTTGAAGGCTTTACTAAAATGGTACTCATCATGAAAACCAACACAACGAGCGATTTCATAGGATTTCATTGTACCAGTTAGTAGAAGTTCCTTTGCTTTATTAATACGAATCGTATTTAGATAACTAAAAATTGTAAATCCAGTCTGCTTTTTAAAGATTCGATTTAAGTAATCAAAGTTCATATTCATGTGACTTGCGATTGAGTCACCAGTTAATTTTTCGGCATAGGAATTTCTTAAGTAAGTGAGAAGTTCTTGTGTCTTATCCATCTGTTTAACAATGGTATTACGATTGTTTGTATCACGAAAAATCTTCTCTGAAAAGTATGTTGAGAGAAGCGTGAGTATTTCAATTAATTTACAAGAACAAATTAATTTAAAATGTTCATTCTGCTGATTAAAAGCAAACAGTGCTTCTTGCATATATTGATCTATTTGGTTTAATACAGCTTTATCGGTGATATACAGATCTTTTGGAATAAACAATTTAGACTGCGTATATGGTTCATAGCTAAGAGGGTCACAATTGTAGAAAAGACGCTTGTTTTTAAGTAAGATACTTTCGATGGTATCTAATTTACTACAGTCAAAGGTGGTAAAAGTATTCTTTGAAAAATGTATGTAATAATAATCACAAGCACTTTCCTTATAGCCTTCATGAGGGTAGCCAGGTTCTAGTAAAAGAATATCGCCTGTATGTAGTTCATGTTTGCAGTCATTTTCTTTAATAAATAAGGTTCCTGAATTAACAATATATAGAACATATTCATCCGTAACACGACTAAGATGAGTCCAATGGTTTGGTGTAATGTTACGACTCATATAGGAAACCTTAGGTAGGTTATCAGTTTGTAAACAAAAATACACGATTCATCACTCCTTTGAGAGTACTGTACCACATATGATATACTATGTAAATATTTTAAAGTCGCTCTTATACAAGAAATGGACGGTCTATTACATTTAGAATTCGGACAATAAGAGTTAAAATAGATTCGGAATCAAAGATAGGTAATGGAAGGAGATATAAGATGTATAAAGCGAATGATAATAGATATGAACATATGCAATATAAGAAATGTGGAAATAGTGGGGTGAAGTTACCTAGAGTAGCTCTTGGTTTATGGCATAACTTCGGTTCCGTTGATCCGTATGAAAACCAAAAAGCAATGCTTTTTGAGGCATTCAATCAAGGTATTACACACTTTGATTTAGCTAATAACTATGGGCCAGTTTATGGTTCGGCAGAAGATAATTTTGGACGAATCATGGAAAGTGACTTACGTCCATATAGAGATGAGATGATTATTTCAACAAAGGCTGGTTACGATATGTGGCCAGGACCTTATGGCGATGGAGGATCAAGAAAGTATCTGATGTCAAGCTTAGACCAGAGTTTAAAGAGAATGAAGCTTGACTATGTGGATATCTTCTATCATCATAGATTTGACCCAGAGACACCATTAGAAGAAACAATGGGTGCATTATCAGATATTGTACGTCAAGGTAAAGCGCTCTATGTTGGTATCTCGAATTATAATGCAGAACAGACAAAGAAGGCAACAGAGATTCTAAAGGCTAATGGAACGCCATTACTAATTAATCAAATTAGGTATAGTATGTTGGACCGTTGGGTAGAAGATGATCATTTACTTGATACGTTAGATGAGGTTGGTGCAGGTAGTATTTGCTATAGCCCACTTGCTCAAGGTGTATTAACAGATAGATATCTACATGGAATTCCAAAAGGAAGTCGTGCTACTAGGAACCATTTCTTACAAAAAGATAGTATAACGAGAGAACTAGTAGCAAAGGTATCTAAGCTAAATGAAGTGGCTAAGGATAGAGGTCAAACACTTGCGCAGATGGCACTTTCATGGGTATTACGTGACCGGGTTACTACTGTTTTAATCGGTGCAAGTAGAGTAGAGCAAATTAAAGACAATATTGGTATTGTAGATAAATTGGACTTTACTGAGGAAGAGCTTGGAATAATTGAAGATATCTTGAATGATAAATAATCATAACAAAATGGACTGACGCAAATAATCCCAAATAGTTGAATGTTAGAGATTCATCTATTTGGGATTATTAATTTTGCGCTTGCTTTATTGGTTAAAACGTTATATAACGATGTTATAAAATGGATAAAACTTATATTCATTAAAGGAAGGAGTACTTTATAGTTATGCCATCAAAACACAATGTTTATGGTTAATCCAAGGCAAACTCTTATATAAAAGTTGTGTCTCAAAAATAAAGGATTGGGGAAGGAAAGGTTAGATGAATAACAAATTAAAGATTAATAAGGAAAGAACATGGGTGTATTCACCAACTCCCAATGTAGTAATTAAGACAACTGTTAATGCTGTAATTCCTGAGGAAAAATTGCAAGTTGCTATTAATAAAGCAGTTGAGGTGAATGAGATTCTTCGCTGTAGTGTTGTATTTGATTCAAATCAGGAGACCTATTATCAAGTACAACCGGACACGATATATCCTATTAATGAGTATTGTGATGAATGGGAGAAGGTTGCTTTAGGACAAGCAAAAGAACCATTTCGTCCCGATCGTGGAAATCTAATTCGATTTTTCTATTCATACAAAGAAGGAAATACGGAATTGCTATTAATTGCTCATCATCTTATGGGGGATGGCACTTCTTATGCGTATCTAATTCAAGACATTATGCGTATATTAAATGGGAAAATACTTAAGAATAAGCCAATACAATTATTCCAAATGGAGGATCTGCCTAAGAAGAGTAAATTGACATTGCCTATGCGTATTATGATGAATGGACTTAATAAAAATTCAATAAGACAGGAAGAGCGTTTACCCCAGAAGAGTATTATAATATGGCGAAACAATATCATAATGATACCGATATAGATATTATAACCAAAACATTTACGAAAGAAGAATATCTACATATGAAAGGTTTGTCAAAGGAATATGATGTGACACTGAATACCTTGATTGTAACGGCTCTATTAGAAGCAGCCAATGTAAAGTCTGATATTGGGCAGGCAGTTAGTATTCGAAAACCAGGTTATGAAGGTATGGGGAATTATGCAACGGGAGTTGCCACGGTAAATGAGTATGATTATAGTACGAGCTTTAAGGACAATGCCAAACTTGTACAAAAGGGACTTTATAAAAAATTACATAATGAAAAAAAGAAATATTTTCTTTTGCAGTTTATGGGTGGTATTAAAGGAAGCCTACAAGATGCAATTTATTTTGCTGCCTGTGATGGTTATGAGAATAAAACAGCAAAACAATTGGCTTGGATGTTTGGATATCTAGGGAATCCAAAAGGAATTAGTGTAACGAACTTAACGAAGATTCCAATTTCGGATACCTATGGTGACATGAAATTACTGGACTTTACCTTTGTTCCACCTTTAGTTTTGAATTCAAAAAGAATTATAGGAATCGCTACAATTGGTGATACCATGACAATCTCAATGAGTATCAGGGAAGATGTGAATAAGCAGAGTAATCTTAAGTTTTTTGAAACAGCAATGGAGGCTTTTAGTAAAACAACTTTTTAGAAGTTAAAATCCTTAGTGTAGGTGGAGAAATTACCCTTGACATTTCTATATTCATACGATAGAATTAATCATACAATTCCTAGTTATATTATATGAATAGAGAACGGAGTGATTATATGAAACGTATATTATGTTTTGGAGATTCCAATACATATGGATATAGACCAGATGGCCTTGGTAGGTATGATGAAACGATACGCTGGACTGGAAGAATACAAGAGGTACTTGGGAGAGATGAGTTCGCAATAATAGAAGAAGGATTATGTGGAAGAACAACAGTTTTTGAAGATGAAATACGTCCAAACCGTAAAGGAATCGATGCGATTCGTATGATTGTAGAATCTCATAATCCTTTAGATATTGTCTTCATTATGTTAGGAACCAATGATTGCAAAACTAGGTACGGTGCATCTGCTGGTACCATTGCTAAAGGGATAGAACAGATTATTGAGAGTGTTCGTCAATTTGCAGGAAACGAAACAAGAATAGTGGTTGTATCTCCAATTCATCTAGGGAGAGGTGTAGGAGAGGACGGTTTTGATCCTGAATTTGATGAAAAATCAGTAGAAGTTTCCTTACACTTATCAAAAGCATTGAGAAAAATTGCACTTACTAATAATTGTTCCTTTCTGGATGCATCAACAGTAGCAAATCCAAGTGAAGCTGACCGTGAACACCTTGATGAAGAAGGGCATGCACAATTAGCAAATCTAGTAGTTGATAGAATTAAGGAACTTACAGAGGGATTTTATTACGGGATTATATAGTTAGGGTACTAGAAGGTGTATCGAAGCAACTCTAAATACATTAATAAAAAAACTTACCGTTTCTATTATAAATACTTTAGGAGTATGAGTATTTATAATAGTAACGGTTTTATTTTGCTTTAGAACTTCAAATAGCACGCTATATTTTTGAATTTATTATGTTAATA
>NZ_CBDLAM010000011.1:0-6030 GCF_965301125.1 Anaerosporobacter sp.
ATATGTGAACATATATATGTTCACAAAATGGCATACAGCGTAGAAAAGTTGTTCTACACAATCATTATTTCATTCCAAATCCAACATTATCTATTTTTACATCACCTTGCTCCATCTCATCAAAAATAATTTCTATTGATGTGATAGAATCGGTATTTATTTCACTATTATTTTCTAGAAATTTTGTTTCGTCTACACTTACTATTTGTGGCTGATGCTTATATTCATAGCTATCAGCTAAGAAGTCAACCTTATATAGTTGTACTGGTAATGATGGATATACTATTGCACAATCACTAATTTTCACATTCGCTACATTACCATTTTGATCGGTTATTCGAACGGTACCATCAATTAATTGATTTCCATTATTCTTATTTTTTTGTAAGTCGGCGATGTCAAATTGTAATTCTTTCCCTGTCATGTCATAAGCTGGTATTTCAAACTTTACTTTGGCATGTTTTGTAGCTCTCCACTTGAGTCGAAGGGCATAATTCTCTTTCGTTCCACTACTACCGTATGCAGTCTTAATCTCTTCCCATATTCTAGTGTTTGATGCCATGATCTTTGCATCAGCCATTGTAGCGGTTGTTATATCGGAATCTTCTTCAAAGTTGCTTACATATTCGAAGCCAGAACCTTGATACATTTGCTGATAAACTGTCTTTGGTAGATATTCTTCATATGCAAGGTAGTTATGGAATAACTCTTTATTCGTCTGGTCTCCCTTCAAGGTCACATCTAAGAATATCTTTGTAAATACCTTCAATATCTGTTTCTGCTCTTGTGTTGAAATCAGATTCTTTACATTCAAGAAATAGTTGCATGGGAATCCGATATCATATTTTCCCCATTCACTGTTGAATTGTCCATGATTGGCACCAGCTATATAGAGAGCAGATTTAAAATAATCTCCTTCTCCGCTGAATGTAGTATTCTTATAAAATTTATTTCCCATAACCATTCGTACCATGTATAAGCAAATAATTCACATCTGATATCGAAACTTCATGCTGAGCAGGCATATATTGATCCGCTGTTGGTGCTATGGCAATGATTGATTTAATTGAGAAATTATAATTAAATTTAATATTACCGTTATCAGGATATACATCATAGCCATTAAATAGATATGCTGTAGATACGCATTCCCCACCTCTTGAATGACCTGCAATAGCTATGTTTTCTTCATCAATCTTTTGATAAAGGGGATTTGTTTTATCCTTGTTATATTTAAGAACTTGTTTGATATTCTCTAACAGTAGAATTGCTCTACCATCATTCTCATTTCCAAGTTGATTACAACTGTTTTCATTAACTGAAACTACTACATAACCATTTGATGCCAGATATTTACCTAGATAATCATATCCAAGATAAGAATCTGTTGTATAATTATGATTTCCATGCACGATGAATAATACTGGGCAATCTTTTTCTGTAGTAGGGTACCATACTTTCCCTGTAATAGGAGCATTCTTTAAATCATAATCAAAATACTTATCCATTACCCAACCTGAGAGAGAAGAATCTCTCTGTGCGAATAAGGATAAATTATATGTGTTAGACTGTAAATCAAAAGAATCACCAACACCGTATTCTAAGGATGCAACTTCTACTTCACCCTGTGCAATCGCATCTACAAAAGCTTCATCTGCTACATTTTGATTATCTTCAAGTGTCTTTTCTTCCTTCATTGTAAGGAAATTCTCAATATATCGATCTTCAAATCCTTCACCTGTTAATAATGTTCCTACGCTTACCAAACCTATTGTTGTAATCACTAAGGTAATAAACAGTGTAATCGTTTGTCTTCTTAATTTAATAATTGCCCACAAACTTCTTCCAAATAGGTCTAGCATAACAATCGTGATAACAGCTAAGAAGAAATTAGCCTCTGATCCATTCCCCTGAGTCGCCTCTATTGCAATTTCGTAAAAAAGTACAAAAGGAAGACACCAATAAATTATTCCCTTTCTTCTATTCCCAAATAGTATCTTAGCACCAAGAAATAGTACTCCGAATACCACTATTGTCACTACGATTCCTATTAGATAACTGATTTCTATACTCAGTGGTGTGAAATACATCAAAACTGCTCCCGCCATACCTATTGAGGAAAATAAGACGGAACAAATAGCAAGACCTTTATAGGTATCACCAAAGTTTCTATTCCAATATGAATGGAATATCTTCCATATGACTTTCAATTTTGTTATTAATCTATGCATTAAGTTTTTCATCTTTTGAAAACCACCATATATCTTCATAGTTACCTCCCATTATTCAACTATCCTCAACATTTTTCTCTTTTGTACATGATATCACTTTAACATCTCATTATATTTATGTCAATTTGAGAACAGTTCATAAAGGGAGGTAATATTTGTAACTCTGCTTGATAATTTGTTTACAGCCGTAAATTACTCTTTATTGTTCTTCTTTAATTACTTTTAATAGATAAGCCCAGTCACCATAATAAACAACACTTAATGATTCGGTACCATCTGTAGTAATCTTTTTAAGTGCAATTGCATTAATCGGTTGTTCTTTCGATGGTACATTAGAGGCAACCCCACTATCTGGATCAACAAGATCTTTTGCATATTCACTATTATTCATGAAATTTTCGATTGCTTCAAAATCTTTCTTCGGTAAATCTTTCAAAGTAGCTTTACTGTCCCATATGTAATTCTTAACTTCCTTCACTGGAGAAGAATCTCTTGTTACATCTCCCATCTCATCAGACATATTGGTAAGTAACTGTTCTTCTGATATGTTTTGATATCGCATAACAACTGCTTGTAATCTTCCACCATTTTCGATATTCTTGCATAATTCTTTTGAAAATAGTAGATAAATCTGTGCTTCTGAACCGAATTTTTCGATTGGATCTGCTAGAATAACTGCTACATGCATACCATCGTCCAAATCCATTATTTGGTATTTTCCTTCACCAATCACAGCTACTGCATCTTTTTGTGTCATTCCCCAAGTTATCCCTTTCATAGGAGGATTAAATCCCTTATTACTCTCCTTCTTCTTACAGGACGTCAAACTTAGAATGAACACAATTAGTAAAGTTAATAACAACAAACGTTTTCGCATACTATGCCACCTTTTACAATCTCTATTACTATTTACTATTATAATAAAGCAAAAGGTATATAATGTCTGTTTTGTGAAAATAAATTAAATTTAGCACTATAGATTTCTTATTGATATCTTAAATTTCTGTAATGCTTTTGATATATAGATTATTCTGTACATTCTAAGTTAGCACGCACTCACCTATCAAGCTTTATTTATTGAATTGTACATAATGCTTTCTTATTATTATCTCTATACATTACTACGGTTACGATTCCTAATACTAAGGTCACAATGCCCATTATCACATTTGAATCAATATTGCTGAATACAACAAGGAATACTCCTGGAATTGCAATTACGATCAAACCAATAATCATAGCAATTAAAGTTGCACCACTTTGTTTCACCACAGTTACTTCAGCTTCCCAATTGAACATAGGCATACGTAAATTAATAGCGATACCTAGAACGGATATAAATAAAATATATACAACAGGTACGAACACCATCATGAAATAGCCTAGTATCGAGGTATGAACCGAAAAGAATAATATAATTTCTGAAAGGAATAAAAATGGAGATGCAATGGTCAAATTCACTAAGATCTTACTATCCAACACTGTTTTCGTATTTACAGGCATAGATTGTGGTATCCACCATTGCTTCCCTTCTAATGAAATAGCACTTACAGTTGTAGACGTAATACAGCATAAAGCAGATATAACAAGAGGTAATGCCTTAGTAATCAGTCCTGGCATTTGTAAAGTTCCTTCTAATTTCTCAGCTCCCATTACTGCTAATGCTATACTTCCAACTAAAAGCAAAATATACCCCATTGCCGTATTCATAACATAGATACTACAAGAAAAATACCTACGTAATTCCTTTTTATAAAATGCCATTAATGCTGAACCTAACTTCATCTCTTTCATAACAAAATTATTCTTTGTAGCTCTTGCATTTATCGCACTACAGATTTCAACAAACTTCCATTGTACAAGAACAACTAGAATAAGAAATACACCAATAGATAGTACTATAAATATTAAGTAGGATAGGATATTCTGTTCAACCACCCCTTGAGAGAATAATTTTGCTGGCGGATATACTGCATAGATTTGTTTTGAAATCATTAAGGATAAATCCGCTAAAGCTTCTGTATCAATCTTTGTTTCAATATTTTGAATACTAAAGGAAAATATTAAAGCAGCTAGCGTTAATATCGTGTACAGTATAATTGTAATTAGGTTTTTATGCTTCATTCTTGAACTAATAGCAATTATTAATGCTCCAATTGCAGTTGCTATTGTCATGGGTATTAACGGTAGCAAGAAAACACTAATAAGCATCATTCCATAAAACAAGGCATTCGGTCTCATATAGATTCCATATACAATTGTACTTGGTACTACCGTAAGTAAACTAAGTACTACATTACTAATATACATGCTTAGAAAACGACTTACAACAATGGTCGCTGGTTTAATTGGTAGAGAAATCAGCATGTCGTATGTTTTCATCTGGAATAAGACACTTCCTGCTTTCAAAATAGAAAAAATTAAGATTACTATACTTGTTATCATTAATATATAGCCAGGTATTGTATCTCCAGCTCCAAATTTATATAAACCATAGGCAAGCATAGATATATAAATTACACCCACGCAAGCAAGTAAAACAAAGGAAAATCCCATAAGCCAAACATTTCTTATTTTCTTTTCATCTCTTGAATATCTGGCTACATTAATTCCCCAAGTATTACAAAACGTTACACCTACTAGGGTTTTTATATGCTTAAGCATGGTCAACCACCTCCATAAATACCTCCTCTAATGATTGACCTTTTGTAAGTTCTTCTGTTTTACCTGAAACAATTAGTTTTCCATTTTTAATAATAGCTATTTTATTACATAGTTTCTCTGCCACATCAAGTACATGGGTAGAGAAAAAGATTGCACAACCTTCTTCACATAAACTATGCATTATATTCTTAAGAATTACAGATGCTTTGGGATCTAATCCAACAAATGGCTCATCTAGTATTAATAATTTAGGATCATGAAGCAATGCAGAAATAATTGCTAATTTCTGTTTCATACCATGAGAATAAGAGGAAATCAAATCTCCTAATGCACTGGTAATTTCAAAATCATTTGCGTATCTATGTACCTTCTCCTCTCTATCTTTTGATGATACCCCGAATATGTCCCCCACAAAATTTAAATATTGAATTCCTGTTAGGTGATCATAGAGATCTGGGTTATCAGGAATATAGGCTAACTTCTTCTTGCAATTAATTGCATTGTGGCGAATGGATTCGCCATCAATTAGTATTTCACCTTCATCGAAATCAATAATGCCTACGACTGCTTTGATTGTAGTCGTTTTACCTGCACCGTTATGTCCAATAAATCCATAGATATCTCCTGCCTGAATATCTAGACTTAAGTTTGAAACCGCTTCTTTTCCACCCTTATAGCGTTTTGTCAAATTATGAATCTGTAACATAATTTCATCTCCTCTTACTTTTTCCTTTATTATACATTTTTTTATTGGTTTTGCAATAAATTCTGAAAAGTTATTACACTATCTTATCTACTTCAATAGATATCCCGATACAATTCCTATCAATCCAGAAGCACAGATGACCCATACTGGATTTAATTTCTTGTATAGCATAAATACAGCTACAGCAATTATACCAATAGAAACTAACATTGTACTAGTAAAAAATACTGTCATTGTTCCTATCGGAAATACCGATTTTCCAATTGAGATTGCAGCTGCTACTATAAGACCAACAACTGCTGGGTGTAGACCACTCATACAACCTTTTACAATCTTACTTTCTTTGAATTTATCATAACATTTTGCTAATAACAAAATAATGAAAAAGGATGGTAATACAACTCCTAATGTAGCTGAGATTGCACCAAA
>NZ_CBDLAM010000011.1:6040-22591 GCF_965301125.1 Anaerosporobacter sp.
ACTCTACCCACATAAGTTGATACATTGACAGCAAACGGACCTGGTGTGCTTTCACTTACTGCGACGAAGTTAACTAGCTCCTCTAGTCTCATCCAGTTATTTGCCACCACTTCCTTTTCTATCAGAGGCAGCATTGCATAACCACCGCCGAAGGTAAATAGGCCTATTTTAAAAAAGGATAAAAAGAGTCTTAGATATATCATTTTGATTCCTTTCTTGGTAAATACTTTTATCGATGCAAAACTCTCTATATTTTCAATGCTTCTTAGCTGTCGTGCTATGACACGAAACACACTTCACATCTAAGTACTTCTAAGTGTGTACATTAGGGTATGCAAATGATGCGGAACCGCCTTCGATTCGGCTTCCTGCCTCAGCTCAGGCTTACTCGACTTCCATGCCTCGTATTCCTAGGTGTTTCAGTACACACTAAGAAGTACTTTAGTTGTTTCGCTATCGTTTCTTAGTCATAGCACGTCAGCTAAGAAGCAACGCTAGGTTACTAAGAGTTTTGCTGATTTACTTTGTTGATACTCAAATAAATAAATTACCTAAATGAATAAATATAGTTAGTATTCATAGTCAATATTGTTTATTGTTTTTTAATAACTCTCAGAATAAAGTGCTATAGCAGAGCGTAGTATACAGCTGGATACTACTATACTATCCTACTTATACAAAGTCCTGCTATGGCACATATGATAAGGACTAAAATAGCACTAGCATTAAAGAATCCAACGCTAATAAATGCTGCAATTATGATACTATAGCTAAACCAATTTTTCTTACACTGTTTAAACATGGAATAACAGGCACTTAGTATAAGTACAAATACTCCTGCACGGATTCCTGTAAATGCATACTGTACTGCAGGGAATTCTTCAAATTGCTTCAGAACGAAGGATACTATTAATATGATTAAAAACGATGGCAATGTTACGCCTAGTGTTGCCATCATTGCTCCAAAAACTCCACCTAAATGATAGCCTACGAAAGTAGCGGAATTAACTGCAAATGGTCCAGGGGTTGATTCCGATACAGCAATTATATCCATCATTTCTTTTTCATCAATCCACTGTTTATCAACTACTTCTCTTCGTATTAACGGTATCATTGCATATCCGCCACCAAAGGTAAACGCTCCTATCTTAAAAAACGTTAGGAACAATTGAGTATACTGATTTTTCGTACTCATTCAATAATCCTCCTAACCAAAAATAAAAACTGTTATCCGTTATCAAACAAGTGATTTTCTTGTTTAATCCCAAATAACAGCTTTTCTATTAATAATTATCTTCAATTTTTTGAATTCTATCCATTATCATCTATGCATTGAGAAGGAATCCATATCATAATTTTTAAGATTTTCATGAACTTCACGTCTATCCGCAGCTCCAATCAATTGATCTCTTGCCTTCTTTGCCGGTAATTCATCTTCATAACGACTTGGACCACCAACGCAACCACCCTCACAGGCCATTCCTTCAATGAAATCTTCTGGTAATTTTCCTGCCTTTAACAATAATAAAGCTTTCTTACATTCCGCTGCGCCATTGGCTCTACAAATCTTAGCATCGATTTCTTGGTCTGTTTCTTTCATACATTGTAACACTGCTGCTGTAACACCACCTGAATTACCAAATAATTTACCATGCACGCTAGCACCCTGATATGTATTATCAGCTGGTTCAAGTTTTACATCTTTTGCTCTCATGATGGCTCTTATTTCACTATAAGTCAATGCATAATCTGCATTTCCTTCTATCTTTTGATCTACAACTTCAGATTTTTTGGCAGTACAAGGGCCAATGAAAACAGTAATAGCACCTGGGTGTTTTGCTTTTACCATTCTTGATACTCCACACATTGGTGATACTGTAGTTGAGATATGGTCTTCTAATTCTGGATAATGTTTACGAATCATATTCACAAACCCAGGGCAACAAGATGTTGTCTTCTTCTTACCTTCTTTATACGCTTCTACCCATTCGTCCGCTTCACTAGCTGCTGTCATATCACCGCCAAGCCCAACTTCGATTAAGTCTACAAAACCAACTTTCTTAGCTGCAACCCTCCAGCTTTCCATTGTTATATCTGGTCCAAACTGACCTTCTGTTGCTGGTGCTACCATTGCATAAACTGGTTTTCCTGATTTTAAAGCATTTACTACATCAACTATAAAAGTCTTTGTTCCAATAGCACCAAATGGACAGCTGTGGATACAACGTCCACACTGAATACATTTTTTAGAATCAATTTGTGATACACCATATTCATCATAAGTAATCGCATTAACAGGACAGCTATTTTTACAAGGACGTTTCAAACCTGCAATTGCATTATATGGACAGACCTTTGAACATTTACCACATTCTTTACATTTTAATGGGTCAATATAGGAACGTTCTCTTCCTTTTGAGATTGCGTCGAATTTACAAGCACTGATACATGCTTTACCCGCACAATTTTGACAGTTATCTGTCACGACATAACTAGAGATTGGGCAGTCTTCGCAAGCCGAACTAATTACTTGTACTATATTTCCATTATCTTTAGCAGCAACAGATTTTCCTTCTGCTAAACGGATTCTTTGTCTGATAATCTCTCGTTCTTTATATATACAACAACGAAATTGAGGCATTGGTCCTGGAATTAGTTTCATAGGGATATGATCTCTCTCTTCTTCAAGTTTCCCTTCGAAGGCTAATTTAGCCACTTCATACATTACATCATGTTTGATTTTTACCAAATTTTCATCTGCGTACATTGTTAACTCCTATCTGCACAATAATTATATAATAATACTATGATGTTGGGGTCAAAAGGTATTTTGACCCCTGATACCTACGGATTGTTACGCACTTTGTGCTCTCACAATCCTAAAAACATTCGAAATCCACCCTATTCGGGCTACTTTCTCATGTTTTACGGGTCCCAAAGTCATGTTTTTTCATGCAAGCATGAAACACATGACCTTTTGACCCTGGTATCATACTATAATATTATAATATAATTCGGCTAATATCTATAATAAACTTATATCAAAATACTTATCTGATTAATTATCTGTCTCATCCCATGGATAGATTACTCCCCACTGTTTACGAAGAGAATCCATTAATTCCATTATCTTAATCGTCTCAGCATGTGGCATCTGTTCACATTCTAGATGTCCATTTTTCAAAGCTTCAACACATTCTTTAACTTCGTATTCATAACCAGTAATTTGGTCTTTAAATGTTTCTTTCTTAATCAACTCATCCTTAAGATCGTATACTCTAATCTCTTCACAATTATTTATGTTCTGAACTTCCATATAGCCATCAGTACCACTAATTACTCCCATACGATTTGTTCTGGCATGAAATGTACTGTGTAGCGTCGCCATCTTCCCATCACCATATGACAATGTTATACTATTCATACTATCAACACCACTATCTGTTACAATCGCAGTTGAGGATACTTCTGAATAATCACTTCCAAGCACCATAAAGGCAAAATTAATTGGATACACTCCAAGATCCAATAAGGCACCTCCAGCTAAAACTGGGTCAACTAGACGTTTCTTATGGTTAATAACATATCCTAGATTCGCTGTTACAGAAGTCACTTCACCAATGATACCACTCTCAATAATTGATTGAATTCGCTCTCTACTTGGCATATATCTTGTCCAGATTGCTTCTGTAATAAATACTTTCTTTTCCTTTGCAAGAGAAAGTATTTCTTTTGCTTGATTTGCATTTGCAGTAAACGCTTTCTCGCATAGAACAGGTTTTCCATGTTCTATACACAATTTAGCATGTTCATAATGATGAGAATGTGGTGTAGCAATATAAATCAGTTCAACTTCTTTATCGCTAACCAAATCTTCGTACGAACCATAAGCTTTCGCAAAACCATTCTTTGTTGCAAAAGCATTCGCTTTCTCAAAATCACGGGAGGCTACCGCATAACTCACAATCCCATCCATCTTGCTTATTGTATTCGCCATAGTTTGTGCTATATTTCCTGCACCAAGAATACCAATTTTCATAATTTTAAGCCTCCTTATAAAAGAAAAAACAATCCCCATCTACATTGTAGCGAAGATTGTTTTATGTATAGCATTCACTCTACTTTATATCTTAACCTTAGTAGTTTTCAGCTTTAACTTGGAAATATGCTTGTGGATGCTTACATACTGGACATACTTGAGGAGCATCTTTTCCAATAACTAGATGACCACAATTTGCACATTGCCAAATAGCATCTCCATCTTTAGAGAATACAAGACCGCCTTCTACATTAGCTAATAATTTAAGATATCTCTCTTCATGAGATTTTTCAATCTTAGCTACTTCCTCAAATAAGTATGCAATTGTATCAAATCCTTCTTCTTTTGCATCCTTAGCAAAATTAGCATACATGTCAGTCCATTCATAATGCTCACCAGCAGCAGCTTCTTTTAAATTTTCAGCAGTATCTGCCAAACCATCATGTAATAGTTTGAACCAAAGCTTAGCATGTTCCTTTTCGTTTGCAGCTGTTTCTTCAAATAAGTCAGCAATTTGTTGATAACCATCTTTTCTAGCTTTTGATGCATAGAAAGAATATTTATTTCTTGCTTCTGATTCCCCTGAAAATGCTGCCCGTAAATTCGCTTCTGTTTTTGTTCCTTTTAAATTTGACATATCTGTTTCCTCCTTCGATATTACGTATAACGTAACTGTATCAAACGAAACTTACAATTATGACATTGTAAGTTCATCTGACACTTCTATTATACCATGATATGGAAGATTGTTAAACCAAAATTAAAAATAATGGAATAATTATTTTTTGTCGTAAGTATCTAAGAAGGAATGTTCCACGCCCTTTTGTTTATAAGATATCAAAGTATCCAGACTTACGTTATGGATACTATTAAAGATATTTGTCTCAATTGTTGGGTTATCTCTCTTTAATTTCTTAATTAATTGTTTTACTTCTTGGCGTTTTGAACCACCACCACCATTATCGCATATTGTACAATGTTCAGTGAATCTGCAAGCACATTGGATGAATTCTAATTCGTTATAATTCTTCCATGCAATTATATTTTCTTCTAATATGCAGTACATTGGACGAATTAATTCCATACCTTCGAAGTTTGTACTGTGAAGTTTTGGCATCATTCCTTGAATTTGTGAACCATATAACATTCCCATTAATGTAGTTTCAATTACATCACTCATATGGTGTCCAAGGGCAATTTTGTTACATCCAAGTTCTTTTGCTTTTGCGTAAAGATTTCCTCTTCTCATTCTTGCACATAGATAACATGGAGATTTATCAATTTCATTAACGATATCAAAGATATTGGTTTCGAATACAACAATTGGTATCTCTAGTAATTTTGCATTGCTCTCAATCTTCTGGCGATTAATTGGATTATAGCCTGGATCCATTACAAGATACGTAACTTCAAAAGGAACTTCTGTAATTCTTTGTAATATCTGCATTAGCTTAGCTAATAACATGGAGTCCTTACCACCAGAGATACATACTGCAATGTGATCTCCTGGTTGAATTAATTCATACTTTTTAATAGCTTGTACAAATGGTGTCCATATTTCTTTTCTATATTTCTTATTAATACTTCTCTCTATTAATTGACAAGTCGTTAATTCTCTACTCATTTTAATTAATCTCCTAATTCATTCTCTTCTCTATTATTCCATACAGCATAGATTTAATTTCTCTAAGAAATAATCAAGCTCTTCCTTTGTTGTCATATGGCTAATGCTTATTCGAAAAGAAGACATCGCTCTCTTCTTATCTTTTGTCATTGCAAACACTGGTTTTGAAGGCGTTGTCTTTACAGAACATGCTGATTTTGCAGATAAACAAATCTCGTGTCCTGCAAGTCTTTCTTGCATAACATACCCGCGAATACCTAGCACACTGATATTCAGAATGTGCGGCACACTTTCAACCGGGCTATTAATTACAACTTGTTTTATCTTCACAAGTTGTTCACGAAGATAGCTATTTCTTTCTTTCACAACCTGATATCTGTCATCAAATTCATCTAATGCCAATTCGGTCGCCTTTTGAATTGAAGCTGCCATGGCTACAGCAGGTGTTCCACTTCGATAAATTGTTGTGCTTACACCACCATGTATTAGTGGCTCAATTATTAAATCATTCTTCTTAATTAAAACTCCACAACCATTCAATCCATAATACTTATGAGGAGTAAAACTAATTGTATCTGCTAAATTAAAATCTAGTTTAATTTTACCAATTGCCTGTGTAGCATCTACATGCAATCTACAATTTGGAAATTCTTTCACTATAGATGCAATTTCTTTAAGGGGTTGAACTACACCTAACTCACTGTCGACAGCACAAACAGTTACTAGAACCGTATCTTTTCTTAGTAATTCTCTAAGACTATCAAGATTCAGTGTACCATCTTTGCATATATCAAGCATATCAATCTCATATCCTTGTTCTTGTAGATAGGTTAAGGTACCACTCACAGAAGAATGTTCAAGTCCCGAAGTAATGACATGCTTTCCGACATGCCTACTACTTCTTGCAATTCCTTTTATTGCGGTGTTATTGGATTCACTAGCACCTGATGTATATATGATTTCTCTATCTTCTAATTCTAGTTCCTTCCTCATACTTTCAATAATGGATTCCATCTTATCTTTTGCAGCAACGCCAAGTGGATGAAGAGAATTGGGATTACCAAAAAACTCTTGATTTACCAAACAGAATTCCTGTAACACTCGTTCATCTGTCGGTGTATTTGCTGCGTAATCTAAATATATCATACTAATTCTCGCCTCTTACTCTATTAAAATCAAATATTTATTAACTAAATTATTCTACATGTTTTATAGGAATAGTAGTATTATAGCATACATAAAGAAAGATGGACAATATATTTCAAGGAACACTACTCTAATTTTCTTACCAAAATAAAAAAGCTCTTATGTCAATGTTGGTGTGGGTACAATGTACCACGCACCCCAGCACTGACATAGAGCCTAAAAAAACAATCTTAAAAGTTGCATCTATGAAAGCTATAATTATCCTTCTTAGAATTCCAACTATTTAAGATTGTTTTATAGATATCTATATAGAATTAACCGCAATTTTCCATGTTAGGCTTGCTAGTATCCATACTTACAGATATAATCTTTTGATTCTTAACATAACCATAACTGGTTAGTCCAGCATGAATAATGTCATTCCATTTCTTTGTTGACATCTGATAGATTGTACCATCATCCAAAGAAACTGTGTACTGACTATCCGTATTGCACTCTTGGGAATACAAGACTTTATACATGTTACTTCTGTTGATAGCCCCAATCTCCTCTAAGGTATTTACCATTCTATAAACAGTAGCCTTGCCAATATTTTGATCAAGTTTCGATGCCTGATAGTAGATTTCCTTACAGCATGAACACTCTTGACCTAAGATTATGTCTAGGATGAGCAATCGTTGTTTTGTTATTCTGCATCCACTTTCCTTTAACTTTTCAATGATGCGATCTTTCTGCATCTTTGATTTATGATAGCTTCTTCTATCTTGTGTATCTTTATTACTACATGTACATTGTTGCGCTGCCATATTACTATTCTCCTTTCAGACACTGGAGACTTTCAACCTATATTACGAACAATGTCCTCCACAGTGTTTACAATCTCCACCGCATACTACAGAATTTCCTTTTTTCTTTTCCGTTACCATATGCTTAATTATTAAAGTTACAATAACTACAAGAATACTTCCAACCAAAATAGTTCCCATATTTATCCCCTCCTTTTACTAGGTCTTACTAGTAAGAAGATGAATGCCACAATTACCACCAATGCTACAACTGTTCCAATTCCAAATGCCCCTGTTGTTATGAGTGTTCCAATTTGATAGATACAAAGTGAAGCAAGATAAGCCAATACCGTTTGATATCCAATTGCAAACCAGAACCATTTTGCATTACTCATCTCTCTCTTAATCGCACCCATTGCTGCAAAGCAAGGTGCACACAATAAGTTAAATACTAAGAATGAATATGCTGCTACTGTTGTCATACTTGAAGCAAGTGAGCCCCAAATTTCGCTTCCATCCTCGGCTACTTCAGCAAATCCGTATAACACACCAAAAGTACCTACCACATTTTCTTTTGCTATAAGTCCTGTGATAGCAGCAACAGTTGCTTTCCAGTTACCCCAACCAAGAGGAGCAAAGATTCCTTGAATAGCACCACCAATTTTCGCAAGAATACTGTGATTAATTTCCAAATCATCTAACATTCTAAATTGTCCATCAACCCAGCCAAAGTAAGTTGCAAACCAAACTACTATTGTAGATAACAAGATGATAGTTCCAGCCTTTTTAATAAATGACCAGCCTCTTTCCCACATACTTCTTAATATGTTACCTACCGTTGGCATATGGTAAGCTGGTAATTCCATTACAAATGGCGCTGGATCTCCTGCAAATATTTTTGTCTTCTTAAGTATAATTCCTGAGCAGATTATTGCTACAATACCTACAAGGTAAGCACTTGGTGCAACCCACCACGCTCCATCAAATAGTGCACCTGCTATTAAAGCGATAATAGGTAACTTTGCACCACAAGGAATGAATGTAGTTGTCATAATTGTCATCTTACGGTCACGGTCGTTTTCAATTGTTCTTGATGCCATAATACCTGGAACACCACAACCGCTACCGATTAACATAGGAATAAATGATTTTCCTGATAATCCAAATTTTCTAAAAATACGGTCCATAATAAATGCAACCCTTGCCATATATCCACAAGCTTCTAAGAATGCTAGGAATGCGAATAAAATTAACATCTGTGGTACGAAACCTAATACTGCACCAACACCGCCAACAATACCGTCAAGTATTAATCCTTGTAACCAATCTGCACAACCAATTGCTTGTAAAGCAGACTCTATAACGACTGGAATACCTGGAACATGTAATCCAAAGAAACTCCATCCTTCACCAAACACACCATCATTTGCCCAGTCTGTTGCCCATGTTCCTACTGTAGTAACAGATATATAATATACAAGAAACATAATTGCTGCGAATATAGGTAACGCTAAGAATCGATTCGTAACAATACGGTCAATCTTATCAGATGTTGTTAACTTCTGATGATCTTTCTTAGTACAACAATCTTTTATTATAGAAGATATAAACACATATCGATCATTTGTTATGATACTTTCTGTATCATCATCCATCTCATCTTCAATTTTATTAATCTCTGATGAAACATCAGGAACGACTTTTAATTTAGTTTTGATCTTCTCGTCTTTTTCTAATAATTTTATTGCAAAGAACCGTCTTTGACTTTCATCTACTTCTAAAGAAAGTTTTTCTTCGATTTCATCTAATACAGTTTCTACTTCAACTGAGAATATCTTCGGCGCTTTGGCTCTACTTTTAGCTTTATCTGCTAACTTTAAAGCCTTCTTAGCTGCCTCTTCAATACCAGTTCCTTTTAAAGCTGAAATTGTGGTAACCTCACACCCTAATTCTTTCTTTAGCTTTTCAATATGTATCTGATCACCATTCTTTTCAACTACATCCATCATATTAACAGCTATCATTATAGGAATTCCTAATTCCATTAATTGAGTTGTTAAGTATAGATTTCTCTCTAAGTTGGTACCATCAATAATATTTAAAATAACATCTGGTCTTTCATCAATAAGATAGTTTCTTGCTACTACTTCCTCCAATGTATATGGTGATAAGGAATAAATACCTGGGAGATCTGTGATAGTAACTTCCACACCTGGTTTTTCTATGTACGCTTTCTTAAGCTTACCTTCCTTCTTCTCAACCGTTACTCCCGGCCAATTTCCAACAAATTGATTTGAACCAGTTAACGCATTGAATAATGTTGTCTTACCACTGTTTGGATTACCTGCTAATGCAATTTTAATTGCCATTATGTTCACTCCCCTTTTCTTATTCCTCTACTTCTATCATCTGTGCATCTGCTTTTCTTAAAGATAATTCGTAGCCTCTTACTGTTAATTCAATTGGATCCCCTAACGGCGCGATTTTTCTCACGAAAATTTCAATGCCTTTTGTAATTCCCATATCCATTATTCTTCTCTTTACAGGTCCTTCTCCTGTAAGCTTCTTAACAGTTACTGTTTTCCCACAAGGGATTTCATTCAATGTTTTCATACTCTTTACACTCTCCCTATACTAGTATCTTTCTGGCCATGTCTTCTCCTATGGCAACTCTTGAGTCTTTCACATTTACTATTACATTTCCTTGGATTTTAGATATTACTGTTACCATTCCGCCAATTACAAATCCAATGCTTTCTAAGAACCTTTTGGTCTCCTCCTTTCCACCAACTTTCTTAATCACTTTTTCCTCTCCAGGGTTCATCATTGTTAATGGCATACACTCATCCTCTTTCTTCGTTCAGTAACGGTTAAGAGCATCCGTCCTAATTGATAACGACTTTCATTTACAATCTTATAGTTAGTATATTCTAACCTGAATTTGTTGTCAATAACTTTTTATCAAAAATCTGTAAAACTTGGAATCATACATTCGTTGCATATCTAGGATTTCTATGATATACTAACTAAAGCTTTATAATACAAACGAAATTAGATTATGTGGAGGTTAAGGATGCACATTAACGAATCAGCTGAAAATTATTTAGAAACCATACTTAGATTAAGCGAAACTCTACCTGTCGTTCGTTCGGTCGATATTGCCACAGAGCTTGGCTTCAAAAAGTCCAGTGTTAGTGTAGCTATGAAAAATCTTCGTGAAAACAACTACATAACAGTAACGGATGCTGGCTTCATCTATTTAACGGAATCAGGTAGAGAAATTGCTGCTATGATATATGAAAGACATGATATTCTATCTAGTTGGCTTGAAGCCCTAGGTGTAGATAAAGACGTAGCGTCAGAAGATGCTTGCAAAATGGAACATGTACTAAGTAAACAAAGTTTTAATGCAATCAAAGAATATGTAAATACTCATATATTAACAAATTAATAAAGCTAAAAATAAAAACGGCTAATCATAGCCGTTTTTTTATTTTTCTAATCATATGAAGTTTATCTAATCATTATCTGTCATAATTTTCTTAATATGCTCTGCTGTTTCCTCAGATATAGAATCAAAGAGTCGATTCTGTTTAATCTGTTGTTTCTCAAGATAGTCCTCACGAAGACTTTCATTTACACGTTTTACGTCTTCCTCCAATTCTCTTGCTGATAATAACCTACACCCTTGCCCCCTAATAATCACTTGTTCCACTCCATCAGAAGTTGCCACTGTAATGTTGTATTTACGACTATTCTCCTGTGAGAACTTCTCAATATATTGATCTGCTGTCTCTGCTTCTTTCGTAAATACAATATGAATATTATGATAATCCATAATCTCTGTCATATGACCTTGTACACGATATGCATCATAGACAATAATTAAATTACATTTTTTTATTGCTTGATAATTACATAATATATCTTGTAGCTTACCTCTAGCACCGTCCATATTTGTCTGAGCAAGCTGATTCAATTCTTGCCATGCATAGATAATATTGTATCCATCTACTAGTAGATACTCCTCTAATGCTTCTGCCTTCTTATAAGTTCGCACAACTGCCCCAGTATTACTATCTACTCGTTTAGCTGAATTTCCTTTGTAATAATTTACTTTCGCCCCACTATTGGCATAGAATGTACGGTTAAGAATCTGATCAATCTCATCAGTATCAATCCATTGTTCTTGATAGGAAGTCTGCGTTTGAATCTCTTTGTCTATATTATCTGAATTCTTTGCTAATGTATCTAGATAACTTTCTACATGCATATAATCCTTTACTTGATCCCAATTTACAATAAAGCCAGCTCCGTGGGAACAGAATACTGAGCTTGTTGGATTCTCCAAGTCTTTCTCTGAATCATAATCATATGCCTCAATTATCTCATTTGCATTATGGCATGGCTCATATCCTTTTAAGTCACAGAATAATCTACCATGACCACCTGTGTAAGCAATTACTTCATTTTGATAATCACGCATCGTAATAACAGGTGCACTACCAACAAGTGTTGACATACCTTCTTTGGTTTCTCTAATCTCAAATGTTCCATACATCTTCTCAATATCAGTTATCGCTCTGCCAATTACTTTCTCTGGCACTTCTAATTGAAATTCATAATACGGCTCTAACAATACCGAATTTGCTTGCTTTAACCCTTGTCTGATTGCTCGGTATGTAGCTTGTCTGAAATCCCCGCCTTCTGTATGCTTTTGATGTGCACGCCCACCTACTAAGGTAATCTTCATATCTGTAATGCTGCATCCAGTAAGTACACCTCTATGTTCCTTCTCTGCCAGATGTGTTAGTACAAGGCGTTGCAGGTTACGATCTAAATCATCTTCACTGCATATAGAATCAAATTGCAATCCCAAACCTGGTTCACCTGGTTCTAACAAAAGATGCACCTCAGCATAATGTCTAAGAGGTTCAAAGTGTCCGACTCCCTCTACAACATTTGATATGGTTTCCTTATATACGATATTTCCTGTTCCAAACTCTACTTTTACACTAAATCGTTCTTCTATTAAACTACGTAAAATTTCAATCTGAACTTCACCCATAATTTGTGCTTGAATCTCTTGCAGATTCTCATCCCACACGATGTGAAGCTCTGGTTCTTCTTCCTCAAGCTGACGCAATTTAGGTAACATTGCACTAGCATCGCAACCTTCCGGCAACCTAATTTGATATGTTAAGACTGGGGATAAGATTGGAGCCATAGAAGCCTCTTCGATACCAAGTCCTTCTCCCGGAATGGTTTTTGTTAGCCCTGTAACCGCACAAATTGTACCTGCTTTCACTTCACTAACCGCTTCATACTTTACACCAGAATAGATACGTATTTGATTCACTTTTTCTTGCTCATTTGTTAATACATCTTTCACCTTCAAGCTACCACCAGTAACTTTCATATAGGTAAGACGATTTCCTTGTTCATCTCTTGCAATCTTATAAATCTTAGCGCCGAATTCTTCTGGATATATTGGTTCCACCGTAAATTGCTCAAGTCCAACCATTAAGTCTTCTACACCATCTAACTTTAGGGCAGCACCAAAGAAACAAGGGAATATCTTTCTTTTTAAAATCATTTCCCTTATTTCTTCAATTGTAATGCTTCCAGATTCCATATATTGTTCCAACAATGCTTCATCACACATTGCTACATTCTCAAAGAATTCTTCCGACTTTGTATCACCAAAATCAATACAGCCATCATCTAGCACTCGCCTTAACTCTTCAAGTACTTTTTCCTTATTTGTTCCAGCCTGATCCATCTTATTCACAAAAAGAAACACTGGAATCTTATATTTGGCTAATAACTTCCATAATGTTCTTGTGTGCCCCTGAACTCCATCTGCTCCACTGATCACTAAGATTGCATAGTCTAGTACTTGAAGTGTTCTCTCCATCTCTGCAGAAAAATCGACATGTCCAGGAGTATCAAGCAGAGTAATTTTTGTATCCTTTAGGCTAAAAACTGCTTGCTTAGAAAATATGGTAATCCCTCTTGCCCTCTCCAATGAAAATGTATCAAGGAAGGCGTCACCATTGTCCACTCGCCCAAGCTTTCTTATACTTCCACTAATATACAACATGCTCTCTGATAATGTGGTTTTACCAGCATCTACATGCGCTAAAATTCCTGTTGTTAATTTCTTCATCTATATTCTCTCTTTTTGTATTCTTTATTATCGATATTTTAACATTTGATTTTCTCTTTCATTTTTATCTATTTTAACATACTCATTAACAAAAACCAAGGTTTTAGGGCACCCAGCCGTAATCTTTGATTTCGTTCATGTGCCTAGCTCTTTTTAGTGAGTTTACCGATCAATAAAATACATAAAAGAAAGAGCCGATGAACTGCGAGGTATCTCACTCTTTTCTCGGCTCTGGGTCTTTGTGTCTGACTCTTTTGTATTATTACTCCTCAATATCAGGAGCGTTAACTATTTGTTGGACATACCAATGGCTTTCATAAACAGATACCTTTATCTCAAATAAGTATCAAAGAATTGTAATATAGATGAATTCATCTTTCTAACAGTTTTATTAACATTAAGAGTTATATCTTGTCCAAACACCAATGTAAGTGGCGGGCAAGAATACGCAAGATCTGTTAGTGTCATATGCCCAGCACCTTTCATATAGATATGCTCTTCTACAACCGATTCATCTGTTAACATCTTATAATTTTCTTCATATTGACTCCAATTACCAAGATTCTTCCACGAACTATCGCTATATACATTCAATACTGGTACTGGATATGGCTCCTCATTCCATACAAAGGCATTGTCTTTCACACCAATAATATCGCACATATCCATGACTAGCTAATTCCTCATAGAGTGCAACATTACTTTCTTTCACCCCAAACGTACCATGTGAGAATACAATCAATGGTGATTTTCCATAAGATTCTTTGTCCATTTCTTCTGGAAACCAGAATTTCACGTTTAACCAACGATTCTCCTTTTTATCGGAATATGTTTCTAAACGTTCTGTATCCTCATACATTGTAGTGAATGTTCCAACCCCATATTCTCCAGTAGGTTTCGGTAATTCATACTTTGGAAATAGCATAAGAATAACCGTTGAAACAAGTAATGCTATCCCCCCAAATATGCAACAATAACCTGCTGGAGTATGGTTCGACTTATTACTAATACAAAATACAATTAAGATTATTTCTAGCAAACAGCTTATTCCCAATACAATTGTTCTCATTATTCGTACTCCCCCTTAAAATACTTATCATTCATCTTAATTTACTAATATAAGTATACAGCGGTTTCCATTTTCTTGACAACATAATTCTTATAGAACTCTACCCTTGATAGCGTATTCTCTCTACAAGGGATTCTTTTTTAATATTCCTACTTAATATAAAAGATAATACGCCTTGTAGTCCTAATAGTATACCTAGCATAATTACTACTTCTATAATAGGAAAATGGTAAATATTCAAGCCAATCCAACCATTTGTCTTTCCATACAGAAAAATCCCATACCCTAATGGTATTCCAACAATTAGGGAAACGATCACTGTTCCAATTGTAAAGATTAAACCTTCCGCTTGAAGCATTCGATTTAATTGTTTATTAGACATGCCTATTGCTTGCAATACCCCAAATTCTTGTTTTCTTATTATAATACTTGTAATCATCGTATTGGCCATATTCATAAATCCAATTAATCCAATAATAGCAAGGAATGTATATCCTAATAGTTTCATAAATTGCATATTAAAATTTGAAGTTTGCAATACTTCTTTATAGGTTAACGTCTCAATATGTCCTGTACCAAGAAATAAATCATCTAATTCTTTTTCAACAGTAGCAATATCTTTTTGCTCACAATCAACCCATACATAACCAATATGCTCCTCTTCCAAATTCCATGTCTTATACGTATCCTCTGTAATTGCCCAGTCAGTATCTAATGAGCCAAAAGAACCTATTAATGGAGCTTCTATTTCTCTACCATCTTCTACCTTCATACTTACTTCTTGATTAATGGTATATCCATAGTCTTCTACAAAATTTAACCAACCAAAAAGAATAGCATTTTCTTTCGAAGCTTTATCATAGTCAAGAACTCCTAATGTACTCCCTTCACTTAACCTGTTGAAATCTTCTCGATTCAATACAGAAACTGACATTGGTCCATTTTCCTTAGTGTTAATAGTGAATATTTTTCTAGTGTAAACATTCGTTACCCCATTAAGATTACGTATCTTTTCCACTGTTTCTTGATTAAATGGATTGTTTTTCAATATATTATCCAAATTGTTTTCGGGATACGCTTTATCATTCATTGAATAATCCAAACTAATATAAAACTGCCCCTTTTCTACGTAACTTCTAGCATCATATTCCTCATCCATATTTCCAACGAAATTAGCCATTACAACAAAAAGTACACAAGATAATCCCATAGTCAGAATAGTGGAACATGTTCTTCTTTTATTACTTGCTAAGTTCGCTAACATAAGATTTTTCACATTAACCTTAGTCTTTCCTTTACGAATACTTCTTTTCGTGCCTGTATTCTCTTGATAACGCATGGCATCAACTGAAGATACACTAGATACAATCTTCATAGGCTTCTTCAATGCTAACCAAACAGTGAACAAAGATAAGAAAGCAACGGCTAAAATAATAGGTATAGAAAATAAAGAAACTTGTATCATACTAATCTCATTAATCATTTCAGATTTTCTATTAATCCACTGAAATGCAACTTTAGCAATAACAAATCCTAGGAATTCCCCTATAGGAATACCTATAAAAGCAAGATACATTCCTTCCTTTAATATAATTGATTTTAATTGCTTCTTGCTCGCACCTAAGGCCTTAATCTTACCATATTCCCAGATCTTTTGCGTAATACCTACCTGGAATATATTATAGATTACAACAACTGAAAATATAATTACTAGTATAC
>NZ_CBDLAM010000011.1:22601-40338 GCF_965301125.1 Anaerosporobacter sp.
TACATTCATTTGCCTTTAGTTCATCTTCTGAAATGATACCAATATATACTAATATTGTTTGAGTTCCAGGATCCAAAGTATACATGACATAAAGTATATTAACAGCTACTTTATTCGAATCGATTCCACACGTCTTAGCCAACTCTTTCATTACATCTTCTGCATTGTCAGAATCAATATCTACCGATTTATCTAAATTAAAATATGCATTATAATAACGACTACCTGATTCTTTCAATTGATTATAGAATTCTTCTGATGTATAACCAACAAGTTTTTCCTTGGAATCTGAATCTTTTAAAATTCCACTAACAACGAATTCAGCACTCCCATACTTATTCTTTAAATCAGGACGATAGTTTAATGAAATATGATCTCCAACTTTTACATCTGGGTATCCTAGTTTTTCAAAGAATGCCTTATCAGAGGCAATTTCGTCTTCTTTTACAGGAAATTGACCTTCCCCTAATGTTTGATCCATATTTGTTAGTTTTCTTGCAACTTCATCGATTGAAAACAGAGAGATATCTATGTCATTCTCTACTTCCCCAACATATGCAATCTTACCAATTTCCTTAAATTCACTACGTAGTTTCATTTCGTTCAATTGCTTTTCAGAAACTCCGCCAAAACTTCCGTAATATCCACCATACAGATTAGAAGCATTCATACGATTTGATTTAACAGAACCATATGCAAAAGTTGCGATAACCATTAACAAGAGTGTTGTTAATGTGACAGATAAAATAATTAATATACTTCTTGTTTTATTCCCTTTATTATTCGATATAGCAAGATTGGTTAAGGTTTTCATGTTCACTTCACCACCTTACCATCTTCTATTACAATTATACGGTCTGCTATCTGCGCTATATCTTCGTCATGTGTAATCATCACTAAGGTTTGCCCGTACTTAGCAGTAGACATTTTAAGTAATCCGATTACCTCATCACTGGTTTTTGAATCTAAGTTCCCAGTTGGCTCATCCGCAAGTATAATGTCTGGCTTTGCAGCAAGTGCCCTAGCAATCGCTACTCTTTGTTGTTGACCTCCTGAAAGGGTGTTTGGAAGATTATAAAGTTTATCTTTGATACCTAGTGTAGCAATAATATCTCCTACAAATGCTTCATCCACCTGTCTTCCATCTAGTCCAATGGGAAGTACTATATTCTCCCACACATTAATTGATGAGACTAAATTAAATGCTTGAAATACAAAGCCGATCTTCCTTCTTCTAAATGTAGCAAGTTCTTCCTCCTTAAGTTTGTAAATCTCTTTGTCCTTGATAAACACTTTACCACTACTTGGATTGTCTAACCCTCCAATCATATGCAATAACGTACTCTTACCAGAACCAGACTTTCCTACAATGGCAACAAACTCTCCTTGCTCTATTACTAGATTCACTTTATCCACTGCACGAAGTTCATTCTGACCACTTCCATAATATTTGCATAGTTCTTCTGTTCTAAGTATTGTATCCATCTTATCCACTCCTTTTGGTTGACTTATATGATTAGGGTGTTAATCGATGTACTTGTGTTTTACACATTGAATGCAAAACTCTATATACATTTTCATAGCTTCTTAGTTGGCGTACTATGACACAAAACACGCTACTCACCTAAGTAATTCTAAGTGTGTACATACTGACATCCAAAGGTTACGGAACCGCCTTCAATTCGGCATCCTGCCTCAGTTCAGGCTGGCTCGGCTTCCTAGGCTATGACGTACACACTAAGAAGTACTATAGATATTTCGCTATCGTTTCTTAGTCATAGTACGTCAGCTAAGAAGCAAACCTACATTTTTAAGAGTTTTGCTTTACTACTATATAGATATACAAGTACAAATTAAGTCAACGAATAATAAATATTTTCGATTATTCACCATTAACTTAACTGACACCCTAATCCTTACAGTTATAAGATAACAATCCCGTCTTTCATTTCACTTACAATATGCGAAAAGAAGTCTTACACTTTTGTAAGACTTCTTAGTCAATTTCCAGATTGATTAATTTCACTTCTTGCCGTTTATGTCATTGCATAGGGAATTTGAATTACAAATACACTTCCATTATCTCCTGTTTTTGAAGTATATACTGTAATGGTTCCTCCATGTCTACTGATAATCTCTCTAGTCAGATAAAGCCCTACTCCTGAACCTTCTTCTGCTTTCACCTTAGACGATTGACCACGATAAAATCTTTTAAATATTTGACTAACTTCTTCTCTTGGAACTCCGATACCTTGATCTTCTATCTCTATTCTTAAGAAAGTTGTGCGTAAGAAAAATCGCGTCGTGATACAACTTCCAGATGGGCTATACTTAATACCATTTTCTAAAACATTAATGAAAGCTTCGCATAACCACTTTTTGTCATGTAAAACTTTCAAATCTGATATCTTTACCTCAGTTTCTACTTCAATGGAGATATTCTTCTCCTCGGCTTTAACATAGACACGATTAACCGCTTCTACGAATGTATCAAAGATACTCCTCTCTTCCCTTTGTATCTCAATCATTCCTGTTTCCATGCGCGAAATATTGATAAGAGCAGCAAGCATGTTTTCTAAACCACGTAATTGTTGATTACATCGCATAGAAAATTCCTCTCTCTCTTTCTCACTTAAATCTGTTTGTTGTAATATATCGAAACAGGTTTTTATCGCTGCAACAGGAGTTTTTAGTTGATGAGAAATATCCGTTACTAAAGATTTTGTTTCTTCCTTCTCAACTTTCATCTGTTCCTTCAAAATCTTCAACGTATTACCAAGGGACTCTAGTTCCATATAAATCCTACTATCTATCAATCCACATTCATCATTCTCTTGTATCTTTGATAAGTCATAAATACCATTACGTAACTGTACAATGACTTCTTCTATTTGACCTAACTCTTCCTTATGACTTTGATTTACTACATTTACTAGTAATTTTGTAAGTACCATAGTTAGAGTATATAAGCCCCCTGAAACAAGAAGAATATATATGAACCTTTGATCTCGTTCTTTCTTATACTGGTCTTTAAATGTGTCTCCATAACCATATTGTTCTAATATAGATGTATTCTTCTCACTTGGTTCAGCGGCCTCTCCCTTTAACAAAGATGTAGCTGTTTTTAGATTATCATCGGATTCAAGCATCGACACTATAATTTCAATCTTGTCCTGATAGTTATTCTCTTCTATTTGAAACAAGAATATATCTACAGCAATCACTAGCATAAGAAACGCTAGTCCAAAATAAAGATATATCTTTTTACTTCTTCTCAAGTCATTCACCATAAATTCATATCCTTTTTTCACATTCTTTCTCCCATATGTACCCAATACCACGTATATTCTTAATATATTCTGGATTAGATGAATCAATCTCAATCTTTTCTCTTAGCCTTCTTATATTGACTGCAATCGTATTCTCATCTACAAATTCACCTTCTAAATCAAACACCTGCTGTAATAATTGATTTTTAGATAAAATCTGTTTTGGATGTTTTAAAAAGATCTGTAACATCTTCCATTCATTTTTCGTTAAGGTAATCTCTTTATCTCCTCTCATAATACGCATCTCGTTAATAAAAAAACAAATATCTCCTGATTGCAAGACATCTACTTTTTCATTTCCAAGCTTCTTAAAAAAGGCAGATACCTTTAATGTTAATACAGATAAACTAAACGGTTTGATTATATAATCATCTGCTCCTGCCTCATATCCCATAACCTGCTCTACTTCCTGATCAAGTGCGGTCAGGCATATGATATGTGCATTACTTTGCTTTCTAATTTTACGTACAAAATCAAGTCCATTTCCATCTGGTAAATTGATATCACATATAATCAATTGTGGATTTGCTTCTTTGCACAACTTTACAGCGGATTTTATAGTGGACGAGGTTAATACCGTATAACCCTCCTTCTTTAAAGAAAAAGCAATACCTCTATTCACACTCTCTTCATCTTCTAAAATTAAAATTGTATTCATACTCACCTCTTAAGTTATCTTATCTTAGAAACCATTTTATCATATATTGGGAATTTATGCTTATAAAAGTTTATTTACTAAATTCACATGCTTAAAAATGCAACAAAAAAAACAACTTTCTGTAGCTATAACCATATGTGAGCATGTAAGTTTTCAAAATCACATATAGCATAAGAAAGTTGTTTTTTTAAAATTTATTTTGATAACATTAGATTTGATCTTTACAAGAATATCTATACAAGTGCACCGCCACCATCAACAATAATAAATTGTCCCTGAACATAACTTGAAGCATCACTTGACAAATATAAGATAGTTCCGTTTAATTCTCCCTTCTTACCTGGACGTCCAGTTGGGTTCAAATGATTATACCCTGTTAAGAATTGTTCGGATTTAAATAGCGTACCTGCAGTCATCTCTGATTCAAAAAGAGCAGGTCCAATGGCATTTACTGTAATTCCGTATTTTGCATATGTACATGCCATACCCTTTGTTAATCCTAGAACTGCTGATTTAGATGCATTATAGGCGTGTCTAGTAAATGTTTCTTCCTTATCTGCAATAACCGCATTAACAGATGCTATATTTACAATCTTGCCATAACCTCTTTCCTTCATCTGTGGAATTACATATTTAGAAGTTAGATAGATTCCTTTTACATTGGTATCGAAAGAGCGATCCCAAGCCTCTTCGCTCAGATCTTCAACGCCACCTCCTTGAGCAATTCCAGCATCATTCAGTACTATATCAATATGACCAAATGTATCAAGTACCGTTTGAATTGCAGCCTTAACACTTTCTTCATTCGTTACATCACATCCTACTGCTATTACTTTTCTACCTAGTTTTTCAATAACAGCTTTAACTTCATTCAACTTTTCAATACGTCTAGCAAGAAGTGCTACATCTGCCCCTGCCTGTGCATATGCAACCGCGGCATCTGCACCTAGTCCAGAACTCGCTCCAGTTACTACTGCAACTTTTCCCGATAAATCAAAATAATCACTCATATTAATCTTCCTTTCTTAATCTTATATTTAAATAGCAAACAGCTATGTGAAACAAATAAATTTGTTCACATAACTGTTTATGTCCAACACCCTTGTTGCAATATTTATTTACGAATATTAAAAGCTCCAAAACCAGGATATACTGCACTAGCTCCTAATTGTTCTTCAATACGTAAAAGTTGATTGTATTTTGCTACACGTTCACTTCTACTTGGTGCTCCTGTTTTAATTTGGCTTGTATTTAATGCTACTGCTAAATCAGCGATTGTAGTATCTTCTGTTTCACCAGAACGATGTGAAGAAATTGCTGTATAACCTGCTTTATGTGCCATCTTAATTGCTTCTAAAGTCTCTGATACAGATCCAATTTGATTTAATTTAATTAAGATTGAATTACCACAACCTAATTCGATACCTTTTTCTAATCTTTCTGTATTAGTTACGAATAAATCGTCTCCTACAAGTTGGATCTTATCTCCTAATTCCTTAGTCATAAGTTTCCAACCGTCCCAATCTTCCTCATCAAGACCATCTTCGATTGAATAGATTGGATACTTCTCACATAATTTCTTCCAATGATCAACTAACTCTGCAGAAGTAAACTTCTTTCCTGTCTTTGGAAGTAAGTACTCACCTTTGTTTCCAGTCTTCCATTCACTTGATGCTGCATCCATTGCTAATACGAAATCTTTACCCGGTTCATAACCAGCTTTCTTAACAGCTTCAAGAATAAGTTCGATTGCTTCTTCATCACTAGCAAGGTCTGGTGCATAACCACCTTCATCACCAACACCAGTTGCAAGGCCTTTGCTCTTTAACAAAGCACCTAGTGCATGGAATACTTCTGTACTTTGACGTAAACCTTCTTTAAAGCTTTCTGCGCCTACTGGCATAATCATGAATTCTTGTACATCTACAGTGTTTGCTGCATGAGCTCCACCATTAAGTATGTTCATCATAGGAACAGGAAGTCTGTTTCCATTTACTCCACCTAGGAATCGATATAATGGAATTCCTAGTGAAAGAGCTGCTGCTTTCGCACTAGCAATTGATGTTGCAAGAATTGCATTTGCTCCAAGTTTTGATTTATCTTTCGTACCATCAGCTTTAATCATTGCCTGATCAATAGCATAAATATCAGATGCATCCATGCCGGATAATACATCGTTAATAATCGTATTAATGTTTTCAACCGCTTTGGAAACACCTTTTCCTCCAAAACGTCCTTTATCACCATCTCTTAATTCTAGAGCTTCAAACTCACCAGTTGATGCTCCACTTGGCGCTGCGCCTCTTCCAATTGTTCCATCTGCTAAATATACCTCAGCTTCTACAGTAGGATTCCCTCTGGAATCTATAATTTCTCGTCCGATTACTTTTTCAATTTCTAAATAATTCATAGTCTCACCTTTCTTTGAAATTATCCTTCTACTTTAAAACTAGATCAAAGTAGAAGGAGTTCAAATGATTTATTCGTAGTTAGTTTCATCTAACCATGCTTAATTATACCACTTTCTCAATTATTTTACAATAGTAAAATCAATAAATATTATCATTATTAATTTATACTATTATCCAAGTGCAACATCTAATACCATCATTATTGCAAAACCAAAGGCAAATCCCCATGTACTTATATCCGTATTCCCTTCTTTGTAGGCCTCTGGAAGTAATTCTTCAATTACTACATAAATCATAGCTCCCGCGGCAAAAGAAAGGAAATATGGTAATGCTGATGATATTACATTTGACATTAGTAATGTAATTCCTGCGGCAATTGGTTCTACGATTCCTGATAACATTCCATATGTAAATGACTTCTTCTTACTATTTCCCTCTCCTCTTAATGGTAATGAAATAATTGCTCCTTCAGGGAAATTCTGAATTGCTATACCAATTGACAATACAAATGCTGATGTAATACTAATATTCGCATTATCACCCAAAAGTCCAGCAAACACAACACCTACTGCCATACCTTCTGGTATATTATGAAGGGTAACTGCTAACACAAGCATTAGAGTATTACTTAATGATGTTTTAGGACCTTCTGGTTTATTTTCATTCATATGTAAATGCGGTATAATACGATCTAATAAAAATAGAAAAGCTATACCTATAAAAAAGCCTATAACCGCAGGTACAAAAGAAAATTTCCCCATGCTTTCTGACATATTAATAGATGGTATTAACAATGACCATACTGATGCTGCAATCATAACTCCTGATGCAAAACCCAGTAATGCTCTTTGGATACTATCTTTAATCGTATTTTTCATAAAAAATACGCAGCCAGCTCCTAATGTAGTACCGATAAACGGTAACAATAATCCTAATAGATATTCCATATTCAATAACCTCCTTTTCTTTTTTCTTATGTATTCATTGTAATTATATCACAAATTTTTAATTTTTATATATCTCTAAAGATTTTCTTGAATTTTTATTATCCGAATATATATAAATATGCTATATCATTTTCATCTTAAGCATTGCTTTACCTTCACCAATAAACCTATGTATTTCACCTTACGAAGATTCTACGTAATTGAAATGCAACATCAAAAAAACAACTTTTCGTAGCTGTGTGCCATATGTGAACATATATATGTTCACAAAATGGCATACAGCGTAGAAAAGTTGTTCTTTTTGCTGGTGTGTGAAAGCATTTAGTTTAAATAACATAGCGTACTACTTGAATTTGTAGCAGTTACTTCTATAAAATTTTATTCAAGATACCCCGTATAACGGCTAGTTTCAAGTATTTCATTTGCTTTTTCTATCGATTCTTTCGTAGGTGTTTTAACATCGGCTAATGGATACTCTTTACCTAGTTGCTCCCATTTAAAGATTCCTAATGTATGGTATGGAAGTATCTCAAATCTCTTAACTGTCTTTAAAGTTTTCACGAATTCTCCAAGACCCTTTAAGTCTTCTTCTGAATCTGTGATTCCTGGTACTAATACATGTCTAATCCACATATCTTTCCCTTCATCAGATAGATATTTGACCATATCTAATATATTAGCATTACTCCAACCAGTAAGTTCTTTGTGTTTTTGATCATCAATTTGCTTGATATCAACTAGAAATAAATCTGTATATTTCATTAGTTCATTAAACTTGCTAAAGAAAGGTTCTTTTCTTGTAAACGAATTTCCTGAAGTATCAAGTACAGTATTTACCCCATTTTTCTTCGCAATTTTAAATAGCTCGATTACGAAATCAATCTGTAATAGTGCTTCTCCACCACTTACCGAAATACCGCCATTTTCTTTCCAGTAAGCACGATATTTATATGCTTTTTCAAAAGCCTCAGATGCTGTCATACTTACACCAGCGGACGCATCCCAAGTATCTGGATTGTGGCAGTATTTACATCTCATGTGGCAACCACTTAGAAAATATATATATCTTACACCTGGTCCATCTACAGAACCAAAACTTTCAACAGAATGAATTAGCCCTCTTACTTCAGTTGATTTTACTTGACTATTATTCTCCTGCACCATGTCTTTCTCCTTTTCAAAGAATGGCAGGTAAATCCCTGCATAAACAGTATCTACCTGCCATTAATAAAATTATTCGTATATCAATTACATTTGACCATGGAATGTTCTTGAAATTACATCCAATTGTTGCTCTCTAGTAAGGTCGATGAATTTAACTGCATAACCAGATACTCTGATTGTGAAGTTTGCATATTCTTCTTTTTCTGGATGTTCCATTGCATCGATTAATTTTTCTTTACCGAATACATTAACGTTAAGGTGATGAGCACCTTGATCGAAATATCCATCCATAACATTAACAAGATTAGTAATTTGTTCATCTTCGTTATGACCTAAAGCATCTGGATTGATAGTTTGTGTATTTGAAATACCATCAAGAGCCCATTCATAAGGAATCTTAGTTAATGAGTTTAATGAAGCAAGAAGTCCTGAATTTTCAGCACCGTAACTTGGGTTAGCTCCTGGTGCTAATGGTTCTCCAGCTTTACGTCCATCAGGCATAGCTCCTGTAGCTTTACCATAAACTACGTTTGAAGTAATTGTTAAGATTGAAGTTGTAGCTTCAGAATTTCTGTAAGTATGACGTTTCTTAAGTTTAGCAAGGAATGAACGAAGTAATTCAACAGCGATATCATCTGCTCTATCATCATCATTACCGTATCTTGGGAAGTCACCTGTAACTTCATAATCAACTACAATACCATCTTCATTACGGATTGTTTTAACTTTGGCATATTTGATTGCACTAAGTGAGTCAACAACATGAGAGAATCCAGCAATACCTGTTGCGAATGTACGTCTTACATCAGTATCGATAAGAGCCATCTCAGCTGCTTCATAGTAATATTTATCATGCATGTATTGGATAATGTTTAGTGTATTTACGTAAATTCCAGCTAACCAATCCATCATTACATCGTATTTCTTCATAACTTCATCATAATCTAAATATTCAGAAGTAATTGGTGTATATTGAGGTCCTACTTGTGCAAATGTTTTTTCATCAACACCACCATTGATAGCGTATAATAAACACTTAGCAAGGTTTGCTCTTGCACCGAAGAATTGCATTTCTTTACCAGTTTGTGTTGCAGATACACAACAACAAATTGAGTAATCATCACCCCATACAGGTTTCATTACATCATCATTTTCATATTGTACTGAACTTGTATCAATAGAAATCTTAGAAGCGTATCTCTTGAAGTTCTCTGGTAATCTTGATGAGTAAAGAACTGTTAAGTTTGGTTCTGGTGAAGGTCCCATGTTTTCAAGAGTATGAAGGAATCTGAAGTCAGTCTTTGTAACCATTGAACGACCATCAACACCTGTACCTGCAACTTCAAGTGTAGCCCATACTGGATCACCTGAGAATAATTGATTGTATGATGGAACTCTTGCAAATTTAACCATTCTAAATTTCATTACTAAGTGGTCGATTAATTCTTGTGCTTCATCTTCTGTAAGAGTACCGTTTTCTAAATCTCTTTGAATGTAGATATCAAGGAATGTTGAGATACGACCAACACTCATAGCCGCACCATTTTGAGTTTTAACAGCTGCTAAATAACCAAAGTATAACCATTGAACAGCTTCTCTTGCATCCTTAGCTGGTTCTGAAATATCATAACCATAAGAAGCAGCCATTTTCTTCATTTCTGCTAATGCTCTGTATTGTTCAGAGATTTCTTCTCTTTGACGGATAACATCATCTGTCATAACTCCGTCACCACAGTTTGCATGGTCTTTTGCTTTTTCTTCCATTAAGAAATCAATACCATAAAGTGCAACTCTTCTGTAATCACCTACAATACGTCCACGTCCGTATGTGTCAGGAAGACCAGTGATAATTTTGTTACGACGAGCTACTCTAATTTCTGGTGAATATGCATCGAAAACACCTTGGTTATGAGTTTTATGATATTCAGTAAATATTTTATGGAATTCTTGGTTTGGTTCATATCCGTATGTTGAACAAGCTTCTTCTGCCATCTTAATACCACCATATGGCATAAACGCTCTCTTTAATGGTTTGTCAGTTTGTAAACCTACAACTTTTTCAAGATCCTTATCTTCTTCGCTGATATAACCTGGTGCATGAGAATTGATACCAGATACAATGTCTGTATCCATATCAAGTACTCCGCCTTTTGCTCTTTCTTCTTTTTGAAGCTCTTGAAGTTTACCCCAAAGTTTGTTTGTTGCTTCTGTTGGATCAGCTAAGAATGATGCATCACCATCATATGGTTTATAATTATTTTGAATAAAGTCTCTAGTATTAACTTCTTCTTTCCAAAGTCTACCTTTAAAACCTTGCCATTGCTCTTTTTGTTGCATTGTAATGCCCTCCTAACATATCACTTTGTACTTCTTTTGTACACATACTTATTGTTTATTGTCTTTTGTGTTTTGTATATTGTATACATTAATTACCGTAGTAACAACTTGGTTGTTAGCAACAATAATTGATCTGATATGATAATATCACTTTTCTATTATAAAATCCATAGTTTTTATCAAAGTATTTAATTTAATACAATTTTCGACACGGTATAGTTGGCACAATTCAAAAAAAACTTCAAGCACGCTTTTTTTAAGCTGACTTGAAGTTCTTATTTTAATTTATATATCAATTTTATATTTGGTATTCTAACTAAATTCTTTTCAAATAATTCTTTAAATAATTTTTGATACCAAATATACAAATAACAACTAACACTAAACCAATAATTGCAATTTCCATATTGTTTGTACCTCCTAATCTATAATCCTACGTTATCTAGTTAGTCACGTCTAACCTTAATATTATAATACCACATTTTGGTAGCATAAGCAATATGGAAAGCAAGAAAATTATTGATTTATAATATCTGCTAATTCACTGATACTCTTTTTACCAAAGTGAACCGTTTCGTCATTAACAACCATACATGGAACACTCATAACCTGATACTTCTCTTTTAATTCAGGATAATGCATTAAGTCTATCATTTCTGCTTCAATGTTGTCTGAAAGTGTTGCTGCCTTTTGTGCAGCCATAACTAACTCTGGACACATAGTACAAGACAAGGATATCATAATTTTAAGATTTACTGGCTTATTAATATCTCTTATCTTCTTCTCTACCTCTGGTTCTACCTCTTTTCCAGGTCCAGCAACATTATAAAGTGCAATTATAAATGAGTTAATTTCATGTCCACCTGGCACTCCATGGAACTCTATTCCACTACTTCTGCCATCTGCATAACAAACTTCGATAGTTGGAAGCAAACGTGAACCCGCAACTTGTTCTTCTCCCTCAATCCATGTCACTTTATCCGTCAGACTTACAAATTCTTCAACAAAACCTCGTACTTCATCTGAGATTTTTCTGTCATCTAACCAAGTCTTTAATATAACAGGATTTTCAAATTTCGCAAAAACGCCTCTTAACTGATTCTTAATATCGCTACTTAAGAAGCCACCATCTTCTGCGTCATCGTTAACATTATGTTGATTTTCAACTTCTTTTGTATTGGTTTGTTTTTTAGTAACTTCTAGTTCAGGTATATTAAGTTTTGCATGTAAATCTGAAACATATTTCTCTAAAGAAGTTGCTGCAATGGCTCCATCTGAAACAGCAGTAACTACTTGTCGTAGATTTTTCACACAAACATCACCAGCCGCATATACCCCTTCTAAGTTTGTCTTTTGATTGGCATCTGTAATAATGTAGCCTTGTTCATTTACTCCGACTACAGATGGGAGCCATCTTGTATTTGGTACATAACCTGCGAATACGAATACACCGAAACCTCCATTTTCCTCTGCATCATGTGTCCATTCTTCACCTGTAGCATTGTTTCGGAATGTTGCTTTTCTTAGCATACTATCACCGGTAACTTCCACTACTTCTGTATTAAATACAGCAGAGATCTTATCGTTTTCTTTTATATGATCCGATACTGTTTTTGCACAAGTAAAATCTTCTTCACGAACAATTAACATTACTGATTTTGCATATCTTGTCAGGAATAATCCTTCTTCGACTGCTGCAAATCCACCACCAATAACGAATATATCCATACCAGTAAAGAACTCACCATCACATGTTGCACAATAAGCTACTCCTCTACCTGCGTATTCACTCTCTCCCTTGAAGCCTAATTTTCTTGGATTCGCACCAACGGCAAGTATAACTCCTAAAGCCTTATATTCACCTTTAGTTGTATGGATAATCTTAACATCGGATTCTAGCTCCATGTCGTTTACTTCAGCACTCAAGAACTCTGCCCCAAAAGATTCTGCCTGATTTCTCATATGATCCGTCAGTTCTTTTCCGCTAGTTCTCTCAATACCTGGATAGTTAATAACTTCTGACGTTATAGTAATCTGTCCACCTGTATTTTCTTTTTCAACAACAAGTACTCGATACTTTGCTCTTGCCATATAAATTGCTGCTGATAAACCTGCAGGTCCACCTCCAACAATAATTAAGTCATATAGATTCTTTGTATCTGTCATTTGTTAACCTCCTTTTAAGAATACCCCGTCTCTTGAATCGAGGCGGGGTATCCTGATTTATATTTCTATCTTTAAATACGGATTAAATTAATCCTACAAGTTCAAGACTTGGTTTTAAAGTCTCTGCACCTGGTTGCCATTTAGCTGGGCAAACTTGATCTCCATGCTCTGCAACGAATTGAGATGCTTGCACACGTCTGAATAATTCATCTGCATTTCTTCCTACATTACCTGCGATTACTTCATAAGCAACAACCTTGCCTTCTGGATTAACGATAAAGCTTCCTCTTTCTGCTAAACCATCTTCTTCAATCATAACATCAAATCCTCTTGCTAATACTCCTGTTGGATCTGCTAGCATTGGATATTGAATTTTCTTGATTGTCTTTGATGCATCATGCCATGCTTTGTGAACGAAATGAGTATCGCATGATACTGAATAGATTTCACAACCAATTTTTTTGAACTCTTCGTACTTGTTAGCTAAATCTTCTAACTCAGTAGGGCAAACAAAAGTAAAGTCTGCTGGGTAGAAGAAATACACTGCCCATTTTCCTAATGTATCTTCTTTCTTAACTTCTTTAAACTCACCATTTACATAAGCTTGAACTGTAAACTCTGTTATTTCTTTATTGATTAATGACATAATTAATTCCTCCTGTAATTTAAGTTTTATTCGTTAGCCATTTCTAACTTGAGTTAAGTATATCATACAAAAAAACAAATTGCAATATCAATAATAGTAATTATTACTGATTTAATGATTGAATTTTATCAACAACTTTGAATTACTATTTTTGTAAACATATTCATTTAGAATCACGGAATATGTTAGACGAGTTTTGAAGGAATAGAATGAGAAATAAACGTAAGCGTCTTCTCAAGCACGCATTTAAAAAAGACGTCAACGCCAGTATAATAAATTTACTGATGTTGTGGCGTCTTTAAGTTTTTACATTTCGTTGGTATCTTTTCTGATCACGGAAGCAAATCAGATACCTGTAACGTATCGTTCATTTGAATCTGCTCGAAGACATATTCGAGATAATACAAAGGTTTTAGGTTGTTTGCAATCGCCGTCTGTATAACACTATAGATTAGAGCAGATGCGTTAGCACCATTCTGAGTATTTGAAAATAGCCAGTTTTTGCGACCAATCACAAAAGGTTTTATTAATACAAACACGCCATAAGACATCGATGTAACCATTCTTGTTTCTGGATAAAATCAGACAAAACTTAATGCGATATTACTCACTTTTACTTATTCCATTTTTTACTTATTCCGTTGTTTTTAATTATGCTCTTACTCTTTATATTCCCAACATTTTCCTTTGCATGAATTGTAATATTACATTCTGTGCTATTCTTCCCTCTGAATTTAAGCTTATCTTTAGTTTCTTTGTTAGCAGTTTGATAATTTGTATTTTTGTTAACAGTCTTTCCTTTTTCTTTACCATTTCGCTTTTCTTTACTCTTAACCACTGCTTTACCTTGCATATTTATCTGTTTTGGTTTATTTTCCACTGACTTTAACGCTACTGGATTTCTTGATTTACGTTCTGACTTTTCAAGAATTAACATTGGCCACTGAGAAGGTACTTCCTCAATCATCTTACCAATATGCTTTTCAATATCTCGTAAACTGTCAATATCATCATAGTTACAGAAATTAATTGCATTGCCACTATAACCTGCTCGTCCAGTTCGTCCAATTCGATGAATGTACATCTCTGGTGTATCTGGAATATCATAATTAATTACATAATTAAGTTCTGCTATATCAATACCTCTTGCAGCTACATCAGTGGCTACAAGCACTTTAATACTTCCGTCTTTAAAATTTCGAAGCGCTAGTTCTCTTGCACTCTGACCTTTATCACCATGAATAGCCATTGCCGTAATCTTAGCTTTATTAAGCTTTAGCGCTACTTTATCAGCAAAAATTTTCGTTCTCGTGAAGACAAGTACACTAGTCATATTCTTCTCTTTGATAACATATGTAAGCAAAGAGACCTTATTCGTTCGGTCTACAAAATAAACAGATTGATTAATTGCATCCACAGTACTTGTAACAGGATCCACTTTAATAATTTTAGGTGATTTTAAGATGGTACTAGCTAACTTCTCAATCTCTTTTGGCATCGTCGCACTGAATAATAGTGTTTGTCGATTCTTTGGTAAAAGTGGAATGATTCTCTTCATATCATGGATAAATCCCAAGTCAAGCATCTGATCTGCTTCATCTAGCACAAACATTTCGACTTCACTTAACTTAATATAACCTTGATCGATTAAGTCGTTCAATCTTCCCGGTGTTGCTACAAGAATGTCTACTCCACTCTTAAGTACATTAACTTGCGTATTCTGTCCAACGCCACCATAGATGACCGCCACGCTTAAGCCTAGTCCTTTTCCAAATTGTTTGATATTCTCATGGATTTGAATTGCTAACTCTCTCGTTGGAGATAAAATCAATCCTTTTATTTTCTTTCTTTTTGAACCTGATAGTTTATGTAACATTGGAAGTACATAAGCTGCCGTCTTTCCAGTACCAGTTTGTGCACATGCTAATACATCATGTCCTTCTAATAACAAAGGAATTGTTTTGCTCTGAATCGGGGTAGCCTCTGTATAACCAATTTCCTTAATCGTATTCAATAATTCGTTTATTAATTTTATTCCATTAAATTGCATTCTCTCTTCCATTTCTTAATTGTATTTTACGTGTAGGATACTAGTATAGCATACAATACCCTCAAATACTATGAAGAAGTGTTTTATCCTTTGATCCATATCATAAAATCTCCACAATATTTATCGCTAATAAATAAAGCCCACATCGTGATATGTCCCCTCTTTACTGGATGTCCAGTAAAGAGGGGACATATCATCGGTGATGTAGGCCTTCGAAATTGTATCAATTATTCGGTATATCTTCACTTATACTTCATATGTAAACCTTGTAAAAGATAATTCCAAACCTTCTCCTACTCAGCTACAAATATTAACTGCAGAACTCATAACATCTGAATATTCATCATTATTATTATTTTTCAACACTTCCTTGCTTAGCTACCGCTTGCATCTTTTTCTCAATCGCTTCTTGATTTCCTAGATATTCTTTATGTACAAATTTTCCGTTTTCGTCAAGTTCATAAACAAGTGGGATTCCTGTTGGAATATTTACATCAATGATTTCTTCCTCAGAAAGTCCTTCAAGGTATTTAACTAATGCACGTAGTGAATTACCATGTGCTGCAACTACCACTCTTTTACCTGCCTTCATATCCTTTAAGATATGTTCTTCATAATAAGGAACTACTCTAGCGATTGTATCATCTAGGCTTTCTCCTAAAGGTAGAAGATCTTTATCTTCCTGACGATATTGTTCTTGTAATTTAGGATTTCTCTCATCTGTTTCCTCAAGAAGTGGTGGTGCAATATCATAAGAACGTCTCCATATCTTAACTTGATCTTCACCATATTTTTTAGCAGTTTCTTCTTTGTTTAATCCTTGTAGTGCACCATAATGACGTTCATTCAATTTCCAAGTCTTAATTACAGGAAGCCATGCTCTATCCATCTCATCTAGTGCATAGCCAAGAGTATGAATCGCTCTTTTCAAATAAGATGTATAACAGATATCAAAATCATATCCATTTTCTTTTAAAGTTCTTCCTGCTTCTTTTGCCTCCATCTCACCTTTATCAGACAAATCAACATCAGTCCAACCAGTAAAGAGATTCTCCTTGTTCCAAATACTCTCTCCATGACGTAATAAAACTAATTTCATAATCATTTCTCCTTTTCGTAGTACATTAATTTGATATATATTCTAATTCAATTACTAACTTTACAAAAAACCTAAATTGTACTTGTTTATCTATTTGTATAACTATATTTACATATGTATCTATATGTACTTGCATTTATATATGTAGTTGCGTTTCTATATGTACTTGTGGTTCTATACAGTAGCACCGCAAAACTCTCAATAATGTAAATCCGCTTCTAAGCTAACGTACTATGACTAAAAAACGATAGCGAAACACCTTAGCACTTCTTAGTGTGTACACCATAACCTAGGAAGGCGAGGCACGGAAGCCGAGCCAGCCTGAGCTGAGGCAGGATGCCGAATCGAAGGCGATTCCGTACCATTTGGATAACCATAATGTACACACTTAGAAGTCCTTAGGTGTGTAGCGTGTTTTGAGTCATAGTATGTCAGCTTAGAAGCTATGAAAACCTAAACAGAGTTTTGCATTCAATATGTTCATGTAGCACTCTCTTTTTGTTGAATGATATCTTCCATTGTATGCCATGCCAATAAAGCACATTTCACTCTCGCTGGCATATTAGATATATTTTTAAAAGCAATGGCCTCTTCTAATTTCTCAAGTTCTTCTTGATCAGTAATTTCTCTTTTTATCATAGAAATAAAAGTTGCTATAATCTCATTTGCTTCTTCAATTGTCTTGCCTTTTATAGTATCTATCATGATAGAAGTAGAGGCTTGAGAAATGGCACAACCATGGCCTGAAAAAGCTAAATCCTCTATTCTATCTCCATCTAATTTTACCTCTAACTTGATTTCATCACCACAATTAGGGTTATGTCCCATTTGACAGTAGTCTGCTTTTTCTAAATCTTTCTTATTTTCTGAAAACATACTATGTTCCATAATTAAATCATTATAAACCGCACTTAAGTCTTCCATTTATAT
>NZ_CBDLAM010000012.1:0-13250 GCF_965301125.1 Anaerosporobacter sp.
AAATAATACAGTTATTACAAGTACAGGAGAGTACCTACAAGAAGCAGGTATGGTAACGGTAACTGTAGACCAATACAAGAATGTTAGTATTGTTCCTACAACTATAAAAGCTAGTGATTACCAACCAAGCATGGTACTCAATGATTCTTATGTACAATCAGTTGTTGATGGAATTACTGCAGCACAAGAACCGATTTTAAACGAAGTTGTTGCAAACACTCCTATCGAATTGGAAGGTAGAAGGGAATATGTAAGAAAAGGCGAAACGAATCTATCAAGGTTAATTACTTCAGCAATGTTGAATGAGACAGGAGCAGATGTAGCAATTACCAATGGTGGGGGAATCCGTGCATCAATCGATTCTGGTGAGATAACAAAAGGTGAGGCTATTACAGTACTTCCATTTGGTAATTATATTGTAACGGTTAAAGTTACTGGTAAAGAATTGAAAGAAGCTATTGAACATGGTCTACCAGAAATGGTGAATGGGGAAATTCAATCATTAGCATCGATTGCACAGGTTGCAGGTATTGAGGTTACCTATAATCCTTCAGAAAAAGCTGGTAACAGAATTGTATCAATTACAAAGAATGGGAAAGCTATTAAAGATACAGATACATTTATTGTAGCAACGAATGACTTCATGGCAACTGGTGGTGATGGATATACTATGTTAGCTAAGCCTGTTGTAAATGAATTCTCTGCATTAGATGAAGCTCTAATTAATTATATATCTAAGATTGGATCGGAAGGGATTAAGAAAATTGATGCTGAAAGTGCTAGAGTGTCAATTTTAGAAAAATAGGACTAAAGTCCTAGGACTAAATATCTATATACTTTTACAACAACATCTAGTACTGCAAAGTTAAAATTGAGAAATTCTTACAAGATGTTGTGCCAAACGTGAAGACGAAAAATTATGACGCCATAATTTTTCGTCTTTTTATTTTGGAGAAAAGCTTGATAAAATCCCAAGAATGTTATAAAATTACACCATAAGTGGTACAAAGTGGTGTGAAGTGGTACGAAGTGGTGGAAATTGAGTAAAATAATTTACTTAGGTGTATCAAGATCGACAGCGCCAATTTGAATGAATTTCAATTTGACGCTGTCAATCTTATACGAAAGCAGGTGTGTCATATGTTTATGGGTGAACATAATCATACAATTGATGCCAAAGGCAGAGTGATTATTCCCGCCAAATTCAGAGAAGAACTCGGAGACGAATTCGTTTTAACTCTTGGACTTGATGGGTGTTTATTTGTTTACCCAAATGACGAGTGGAACAGCTTCGTAAACGAACTAAAAGGACTTCCTGGCAACAAAGAAGCAAGACAATTACAACGTTACTTTATGGCTGGTGCTGCTGGTTGTGAAGTGGACAAGCAAGGAAGATTTCTTATACCACAAAAATTACGTGAACATGCAGGACTTGATAAAGAATTAGTGTTAGTCGGTGTGCTTAATAAGATAGAAATTTGGAGCAAAGAACGTTGGGAAAGCAATAATACATATGAAAATATGGATGAAATTGCAGAACACATGTCAGAGTTCGGATTAAGTTTTTAGTGTAATGAGGATTACGAATAGCTACTTAATTGACGGATATACTAAGGAAATGATAAAAAATACAAACATCAGCGATTGGAGGTCGGGTAATGGAATTTAAACACAAGTCTGTATTATTAGATGAGACAATTAATGGCTTAAACATTAAGCCAGACGGCATCTATGTTGATGGAACTCTAGGTGGAGGTGGACATGCCTATGAAGTATGTAAACGCCTTGGTGAACATGGAAGATTTATCGGAATTGATCAAGATGCGGCCGCAATTGAAGCTGCTACAGATAGATTGAAAGAATTTGCAGATAAAGTAACAATTGTAAGAAGCAATTATTGCAACATGCCCCAAGTATTACAGGAATTAGGTATTGATAAGGTTGATGGAATCGTACTCGACTTAGGTGTTTCCTCATACCAATTAGATACAGTAGAGAGAGGTTTCACATATCGTGAGAATGCTCCTCTAGATATGCGAATGGATCAGAGAAATGATCAAACAGCTAAGGATATTGTTAATAATTATAGTGAATTTGATTTATATCGAATTATTCGTGACTATGGAGAAGATAAGTTTGCTAAAAATATTGCTAAACATATTGTAAGAGCTAGAGAAGAAAAACCTATAGAGACTACAGATGAACTAACTGAAGTGATTAAGGCTGCAATTCCTATGAAGGTTAGAATGAATACAGGGCATCCTGCTAAGAAAACTTTTCAAGCTATTAGAATTGAACTGAATAAAGAACTTGAAGTATTGAATGATACTTTAAACGATATGATTGATTTATTAAATTCAGATGGAAGGATCTGTATTATTACGTTCCATTCCTTAGAGGATCGAATTGTCAAAAGTATTTTTAGAAACAATGAAAATCCTTGTACATGTCCTCCAAGTTTTCCTGCTTGTGTATGTGGTAAAAAACCGAAAGGAAAAGTTATCACAAGAAAACCTATTATTCCATCGGAAGAGGAAATCGAGGAAAACAAGAGGTCAAAAAGTTCAAAGTTGAGGGTGTTTGAGAGAGGGTAAATAATTAATAAAATAAATCTGGGAAGGAGAATGGACTATGGCACGACAACAAGCGAGAAATAATAGGAACGTGCGAAACAAGTACTATCAAAGAGAAAATTACGTTGATGGAACTGCTGTGAGGAAATTACAGGATGTCCCAGATTACGCAGATAATAGTGATGAATATGATGACTATGATTATGCGGAAGAACAAAGAAGGAGAGAGCAGACTTACCAAGAAAGAAAGAGAAGGGAAAGAGCTGCAAATCGTAGAAGAGAAAGAACAAAGACTATGGATGGCATATCGTTGATTGTATTAGTAGCAGCGGTGGCAGTCACTTTCTACGTATGTCTTCAATACATCCAGGTACAATCAGATATAACGACATTAAGTAAAAGCATAGCAGCAAAAGAAAGTCAAGTTGTAACTATGAAGAAGGATAATAATGCTGCCTTGGAAGAGATTTCTAGAAAGTATGATTTGAGTTATGTTTACAAGATCGCTACAGAAGAATTGGGTATGGTATTTCCTGATAAAGAGCAAGTGATTAAATATGATAGTCAGAAGAGTGATTATGTGAAACAGTTTGAAGAAATTCCAAGTGATGAAAATGCTAAGTAGGTGACGTTTATGAATAGAAGAGAACGAGTGAAAGAGAAAAAAATAAAAAAATTTACACACCAAATGCAGGCAAACACATTGCTTGTATTTGGTGTTGTTTTGCTATTATTGATAGCATTGATAGCGAGATTAACATATATAAGAAATGAAAATGGTGAAAAGTATTCAAAAAAAGTGTTATCCCAACAAACTTATAGTAGCAGTGTAATCCCCTATAGAAGAGGTGATATTGTAGACCGAAACGGTTCCGTTCTTGCTACTTCGATTAAAGTATACAATCTTATTCTTGATCCTAAAACAATACTTGAGACTAAGAAGGTAAATGGAGAAACTACAACACCTTATCGTGAACCAACGCTAAAAGCTTTAACTACATACTTTGATTTAGAATACGATGATTTGAATCAAATACTTATTGATAAACCGAATAATCAATATACGGTTGTATTAAAACAGTTAGAGTATAGTGAAATAGAAGAATTTGAAAAAGCTATGGACGCCAAGGATAGTAACATCCAAGGCGTTTGGTTTGAAGAGGAATATAAAAGAACCTATCCATACAATTCAACTGCCAGTGATATCATAGGGTTCACTTCTTCTGGTAATGTTGGAAACTGGGGACTAGAACAGACATATAATTCGTATCTTAATGGAACAAATGGTAGAGAATATGGTTATTTTGATGAAGAGCTAAACCTTGAACGAACAGTAAAACCTGCCATTGATGGGGATACGGTTGTATCTACGATAGACCTTAATATTCAACAAATAGCAGAAAAACAGATTATTTAGGTCCAGTAAGACATTGGTGCTAAGAATGTGGCAGTTTTAGTTATGGATCCTAATAATGGTGAAATTATCGCTATGGCATCTGACAAACAATATGATTTGAATGATCCATATGATTTAACTGGATATTATACAAAAAGTGAAATCAAGAAGATGTCAGAGGAAGAACGTCTGAATGCTTTGTATGGTATTTGGAAGAACTATGCAATATCAGAGAATTATGAACCTGGTTCAACATTCAAACCTTTTGTTATGGCAGCTGCATTAGATGAAGGAATTGTAAAAGATGGGGACCATTATTATTGCGATGGTAAAGAAGTTGTTGTTAAAGGTGTAAAGCCAATTCGTTGCGTTAATCGAAGTGGACATGGGGACCTTACAATTGAAGAAGCTATTATGAAGTCTTGTAATGATGTTATGATGCAAGTTGTTAAGAAGATGGGACGTTCCTTAATGTATAAATATCAGTTCAACTATGGTTTTGGACGAAAAACAGGAATTGACTTGCCGGGTGAAGAAATAGGACAAGTATTTACAGAGGATCAGATGAATCCACTAGAACTTGCTACAACTTCTTTTGGTCAAGGTTTAACTGTAACTATGGTGCAAATGGCAACTGCCTTTAATGCTACGATTAATGGTGGATATTATTATACTCCACATCTTGTTAATAGAATTAAGAATGCGGATGGAGCAACTGTTGAGAATAAAGACGCTGTTTTATCAAAGCAAGTTATAAGCAGTAAAGCTAGTGATTTATTAACAAAATATCTATATAATACAGTGGAAGATGGGACAGCTAAAGTTGCTGGAGTAGAAGGTTATCAAATAGGAGGTAAAACAGGAACTGCCGAGAAGCATACTGGGGATAAAAAAGCATATCTTGTTTCTTTCATTGGATATGTACCTTATGATAATCCGCAGTATATGATCTATACAATTGTTGATGAAGTAAATGATGAAAATCAGGCACAAAGTACTTATGCACAACAATTATCACATGATATCTTAGAAGAGATTCTTCCATTCTTGGGAGTATTAAAATCTAGTGATGATAGTAATGAGGAAGATAAAAAAACTACGAACAAGAAAGATGATACAGCAAATTCAACTTCCAATGATGAAAATGATTCATCTGAATCTACAAACTCTGATCCAAACTCAGAAACTGCTGACGAAGAAGATGATACAGAGAATTATAACGTCTTAGATGATGATGTAGCTGATCAAATTCAGCAAAATTTAGATTCTTCAAAGAAAGAAGATAACACGGACGAAGGAAATATCGAGGGAGAAGATAACGACACAGAAGGCGGAGAACAATAGAAGCTTTGTAACTTAGGAATAACCCATAGTTATTAGTAATAAAATGAATTAATAACAATACGAGGTTTATTCATGGCTACAAATCGAACCTACAACCGTAGGAACACATTTATTGTATTTACAATTATTCTACTTATTGCGGCGCTTCTAATGATTAGACTTACTTATATAATGCTATATCGAGCTGATTACTATGGAGTGAGGGCACAACAATTACACGAAAGAGAAAGACCTATCAAGGCTGAAAGAGGAGTTATTTATGACAGAAACAAAATTGTGATTGCATCCAATAAACCGGTATGCACCATTTCTGTTATTCATAGCCAAATTAAAGATCCTGAGACGGTTATCAAACAACTATCGGAAACACTTGGGATGAGTGAAGAAAAAGTGAGAAAACGAGTAGAAAAAAATTCTTCTATTGAAAGAATTAAGGCTAACGTAGACAAAGAAACAGCCGATATAATTAGAAATTTCGATTTAGATGGCGTTATGGTCGATGAAGATTATAAAAGGTATTATCCTTATGGTTCACTAGCGTCGAAGGTTATTGGTTTCACAGGTAGTGATAACCAAGGGATAATTGGATTAGAAGTAGAATATGACAAGTATCTACAGGGAATTGATGGGACGATATTAACTTTAACAACAGCACAAGGTCTTGAAATTGAAAATGCTGCTGAGGATCGGATAGAACCTATAGAAGGCAATAGTCTCACTTTGAGCCTAGATATGAACATACAACAATATTGTGAACAGGCTGCAAAGAAAGTTATGGAAGAAAAACAAGCCAAGAATGTTAAGATGATTCTGATGAATCCACAGAATGGTGAAATCTATGCTATGGTTAATTATCCAGAATTTGATTTGAATTCTCCATATACATTAATAAATCAAGATGAATCTCAAGTTGCTGCTTTAACAGATAAAGAGAAGAACGATCTGTTGAATGAGATGTGGAGAAATGCTTGTATTAGTGATACCTATGAACCTGGTTCTACTTTCAAAACAGTTACAGCTGCATCTGCCTTAGAAGAAGGTGTAGTAAAGCTAACTGATAACTTCTATTGTCCAGGATATAAGATTGTAGAAGATCGAAAAATCCGATGTCATAAGGTGGGAGGACATGGTGCTGAAACATTCGTAGATGGTATTAAGAATTCTTGTAATCCAGTATTTATTGAACTTGGAGCAAGGGTTGGAGCAACGAATCTATACAAACATTTCAAAAAACTAGGGCTGTTTAGTAGAACAGGTATTGATGTTCCCGGTGAAGCAAATTCTATCATGCATAAAGTAGAGGACATAGGTGCTGTAGAACTAGCAACAATTTCCTTTGGTCAATCATTCCAAATTACACCTTTACAATTATTAAGAGCTGCTAGTGCTATTGTAAATGGAGGTACCTTAGTTACACCACATTTTGGTGTAACAATAACAAACCCGGATACAGGGAATGTTCAGACATTGAAATATGATCTTAGTAAAGATGCAATATCAAAAGAAACCTCAGAGACAATGAAGAGCTTACTTGAAGCAGTTGTTTCAGATGGAAGTGGTAAGCGCGCGTATTTACCAGGATTTAGAATTGGAGGAAAGACAGCTACTTCAGAAAAACTTCCTAGAGGTACAGGTAAATATATATCCTCTTTCATGGGATTTGCACCAGCGGACAATCCACAGGTTATTGCAATTGTATTAATTGATGAACCAGTAGGAATCTACTATGGAGGTACCATAGCAGCACCTGTAATTGCAGATGTATTTGACAACGTATTGCCATATCTAGGAATTGAAGAGAACTACTCACAACAAGAAGTTGAAGAGTATGGTATAGGAAGTTTTCAGATTCCTGATTTTCTAGGGAAAACAAAAGAAGAGGCGGAAGAGTTGATTAAAGTCTACGAATTCGGTGAAATATACTATATAGGAGATGGGGATAAGGTTGCAGAGCAATTCCCGTTATCAGGTGAAACTGTTAACAAAAATAGTGACTTGATTCTATATCTTGATTAGATTATAATTATAAGTTAGGCGGGTTTGCTGAGTTTATAAATGCAAAATACGTATGAAAATATGAGGTGAATGACATGAATTTTAATTTAGTATTACCAGTGTTGATATCGTTTGCAATCACGATTATCTTGTGCCCAATTGTAATTCCGTTTTTGAAGAGACTTAAATTCGGTCAATTTATTCGTGACGAAGGACCAGAATCACATCAGAAGAAATCAGGTACTCCTACTATGGGAGGAATTGTTATATTGGTAAGTATTGTTGTTACTTGTTTATTCTATATTAAAGATTATCCAAACATTGCTCCGATTCTATTTGTAACATTAGGATTTGGATTAATTGGATTTTTAGATGATTATATCAAAATTGTTATGAAGCGTAATCTTGGATTACGAGCATGGCAAAAGATGCTTGGTCAACTAATAGTAACAGCAGTATTCGGTTACTACCTAATGAATTATACAGATGTAGGGACTTCCATACTAATTCCTTTTACAAACGGGAAGTTAGTCGATATATCTTGGTTATACATTCCAATGTTCTTTATCGTAATGTTAGGTACAGTAAATGGTTCTAACTTTACGGATGGCCTTGATGGTTTAGAATCAAGTGTAACAGTACTTATTGCAACATTCTTTTCTGTAGTGGCAATTATTGCTCCTATTGGTGCAAACAGTGGGATCTCTCCAATTACTCTTGCAGTAGCAGGAAGTTTATTAGGATTCTTGATCTACAATGTATATCCTGCAAGAGTGTTTATGGGAGATACTGGTTCGCTAGCTTTAGGGGGTTTTGTTGCTGCTACGGCATGTGTGTTAAGAATGCCTTTGTTTATTATACTTGTGGCATTAATCTACCTAGTAGAAATTTTGTCTGTTATGATTCAAGTAACATATTTTAAATTAACAGGCGGTAAGAGAATATTTAAGATGGCACCAATTCACCACCACTTTGAATTGTGTGGTTGGTCAGAAACAAGAGTTGTGGCTGTGTTCTCAATTGTTACAGCTGTACTATGTATAATTGCATTTGGTGCAATGTAAAAAACTAGTGTATATTCGCGCAGGCTTATATGCTTGATGCAGACGGGAGTAAGTATGGAATTAGAGAATAAAGTTGTATTGGTAGTAGGAACTGGTATTAGTGGAATTGCTGCTACGGAGCTTTTGAAACAGGCAAAAGCTAATATTATTTTGTTTGACTCTAATACGGAGTTAGATGCTTATGAGGTAAAAAGACGTATTGGAGATGTAGATCGAGTAAATATTGTAATTGGTGAACTTTCAGATGAGATAATTGCAACCCTTGATCTTATGATTATAAGTCCTGGAGTTCCTACTGATTTACCTATTGTTAACAAAATAAGAGATACTGGAGTGCCAATCTGGGGAGAAGTCGAGTTGGCGTACCAGTTTGAGAAAGGTCATGTGGCTGCTATAACTGGTACCAATGGTAAAACAACAACAACAGCACTTACTGGAGCTATTATGAAGACCTATTTTAATCATGTATTTGTTGTAGGCAATATAGGTATCCCATATACAAATGTTGTAGCACAGACAACACAAGATTCTGTTACTGTTGCTGAGATGAGTAGTTTTCAATTAGAAACAATAGAACAGTTTAGACCATCTGTTAGTGCTATCTTGAATATTACACCAGATCATCTTAATCGTCATCATACAATGGAAAAATACATTGAAGCAAAAGTAAACATTACAAAAAACCAGACACTGAATGATGTTTGCGTACTTAATTACGAAGATGAAGTACTTAGAGAAATAGGGAAAAAAGTTAATACGAAAATAATTTACTTTAGTTCTGAAAGAGAATTAGAAGAAGGAATTTATCTAAAAGGTGAAGATATCTACAGTCGCTTTGATGAAGTAGAAACAAAACTTTGTAATGTTCATGAGCTCAAACTAATTGGTAAACATAATTATGAGAATGTAATGGCAGGAATTGCAATTGCAATGTCTATGGGCGTTCCAATGGAATATATTCGTAAAGCAATTTGTTCATTTGAAGCGGTAGAACATAGAATTGAATATGTTGCTACAAAAAGAGGTGTTAAATACTATAATGATTCAAAAGGAACAAATCCCGATGCTGCTATTAAGGGTATTCAGTCTATGACAACTCCTACCATTCTAATCGGTGGTGGTTATGATAAAGATTCTGATTACACAGAATGGATTAAGGCCTTTAATGGTAAGGTTAAGAAATTAGTATTAATTGGCCAGACGAAAGAGAAAATTGCTAATACAGCAAAGGAATGTGGATTTACAGATTATGTTTTTGCTGATTCTTTGGAAGAAGCATTTGCAATCTGTGTAGAAGAAGCAAAGCCAGGTGAAGCTGTTTTACTATCTCCAGCTTGCGCTAGTTGGGGAATGTTTAAAAATTATGAACAAAGAGGTACAATTTTTAAAGAGTTGGTTCATAAGATAGAAGAGTAGTTTTGCTTATTCCTGTTCTGGGAAAAACTCAAAACGAGAAAGGCAGGAGGATAGAAAGTGGCGAGAAGTGTAAGTCAAGGTATGGAGCAAAAGAAAAAAAGACATAGTTACTACGATTATAGTTTACTATTTCTAACCTTATTTCTTGTTTGTTTTGGGCTTGTCATGATATACAGTACGAGCTCCTTTAATGCACAAAGAAGGTACAATGGTGATTCCGCTCATTTTGTGAAACAACAAGGTCTTGCTGTGATGATAGGTCTTATTGCCATGTTAACAATTTCAAAAATTGACTATCGGATATTCCTCAAAAAAGTACCAGTATTAAAAATTAGATTAGTTACTCTAATTTACATAGGGGCAGTAGCTTTGCAGATTCTAGTACTTATAGTTGGGGATGAGATTAATGGTGCAAAGAGATGGATTGACCTTGGATTTATATCCTTTCAACCTTCGGATTTGTCTAAGATTGCCACTGTTTTGTTTGTGGCATACGTGGTTAATCTAGCTCCTCGAAGACTTGATACGATTACTGGTTTCTTTCGTATTGCTGTTTACATGGCTCCTTTATTAGCATTAATTGCGAAGGAAAACTTAAGTACAGCAATTGTTATAGCCGGAATTATGGTATCCGTATGCTTTGTAGCTAGTAGAAAGAAATTGTACTTTATTATAGTTGGTTTACTTTGCATAGCTGTTGGTTCTGCTTATGTCTTTGGAGTTGGATATCGAGGCGAACGTGTTGAAGTTTGGAAAAATGTTGAGTCGCATCCGAAAGGTTATCAGATTCTACAAGGATTGTTTGCTATCGCATCCGGAGGATTGTTTGGTACAGGACTTGGTCAAAGTATGCAAAAGTTAGGATTTATTCCAGAAGCCCATAATGATATGATTTTCACTATTATATGTGAAGAACTTGGTCTGTTTGGGGCAATAGCAGTTATATTATTGTTTGTATTGTTATTATGGAGATTATTCATAATTGCAATAAATTCACCAGATCTTTTTGGTGGCTTAATCTGTGTTGGTATTTTAGCACATATAGCAATACAGGTAATCTTAAACATAGCCGTAGTATCCAATTCAATTCCGTCAACAGGAATTCCACTTCCTTTTATTAGTTATGGTGGTACCTCTGTATCCGTATTATTAGCTGAAATAGGGATTGCCTTAAGCGTTTCTAATCAAATTAGGACAGAAAGATAAATATTTGCAATGTTTTTGATTTAGCACACATATTTTAAGAATTCATATAATATATTATATTTATGGACTGTTAGGGGTGTGCGCTGTGACTTATATTCAGGTTACTGGAGGCAAGAAGCTTCACGGTGATATTGAAGTTCAAGGGTCTAAGAACGCGGTACTTCCTATTTTGGCTGCCAGTGTACTGCATAATGGTGTTACGACAATTCATCATTGTCCTGAAATATCAGATGTACAATGCATGATTCGTATATTAGATAGTATCGGTTGTAAAGTTAAGAAAGAAGGCTCTACTGTAATCGTAGACGCCACGCAGCTGAATAATTATCGAATACCAGACGAATTTGTAGCAAGAATGAGATCTTCCATTATATTACTTGGTCCACTACTCGGAAGACAACATTTTGTTACTATTTCATATCCAGGTGGCTGCACAATAGGTGCTAGACCAATTGATTTACATGTTAAGGGATTAAAACGTTTGAATGCGGAAATTATAGAAGCCAATGATCTTCTTACGTGTATGACGACTAAATTACTAGGGACTGAAATTAATCTGGATTTTCCTAGTGTAGGTGCAACTGAGAATATATTACTTGCTGCTGTGCTAGCAGAGGGAACAACAATTATTACAAATGCAGCAAAGGAACCTGAGATTGACGAATTATGTGCGTTTTTAACTTGCATGGGGGCCAAAATTGACGGTAGTGGAACTGGTACAATTATAGTTCAAGGTGCGACTTCATTACATGATTGTGAATACACAGTGAAAGCAGATCGAATTGTTACAGGTACGTATATGGCTGCAGTAGCAGCTACAGGAGGAAAAATAATCTTACGTGGAGCCGTAAAGGAGCATATAGAGGAGGTAATTGAGGTAGTTAATAGAATGGGCTGTGTAACACAAGCAAGCTCAGAAGGTATCACAGTTATTCAAAAATCAAGACCGAATGCATATGATTTGTTAAGAACAAGGTCATATCCAGGATTTCCAACAGATTTGCAGTCGCCAGTAATGGCTGCATTAACGATTGCGAGAGGCAATAGTATTCTTATAGAAAATATATTTGAAGCTAGATATAAAGTTGTTAAGGAACTAGTTAAGATGGGCGCAAATATAGAAATTGATGGCAAAATAGCAATAATTAGAGGTGTTAGTTCTTTGCATGGAGCATCCGTTAAAGCATATGAATTGCGTGGAGGTGCAGCGCTTGTTATTGCTGGAATGATTGCAAAGGAAACGACAGACATTCATTCAATTGAATATATATTAAGAGGTTATGAGGACATCTGTAGGGATCTGCGGATGCTTGGTGCCACTGTAAATTATATAGAAGAGTAACATGATAAGAAACCTTCACCACAATGATGAGGAACTTAATTGTGGTGAAGAAGTTATCATATAGAATACTATTGATTGTTAAGAATACATAGAAGATGGTGAAAAGTATGAGAAATGTCCAAAAGCGTAAAAAGAAAATAAAAACTAAGATTATATTGCTTATATTAGCATTGTTTGCAATTGGACTAGTAGTATTCTCGCAGTTAAGCCGAATTCAGGATATTAAGATAATTGGTTGTGAACGCTATTCAGAAGATGAAATTAAAGACATTTTAATGTCTGACACTCGTTATGAGAATAGTATATATCTTTATCTTAAGTATAAGTACGGTGAGCCAAAGCAGGTACCTTTCATTGAATATATGGATGTCAAACTTACTAGTATTGATACACTCACGGTTCATGTTTATGAAAAATCAATTTTTGGTTGTATAAATTATCTTGGTGACTATATGTATTTCGATAAAGATGGAATTGTTGTAGATAGTTCTAGTGAACCATACGAAGGTATTCCTATTGTAACTGGGCTAGTATATGAGAAGATGATATTAACAGAAAAAATAGTAGCGCAAAAGGACGAGCTGTTTGATGTAATTAAGGATTTAACAAGACTGATCCATAAATATGAAATTGATATCGATACTATACATTTTCAGTCAAATAATGAGGTGATTTTATATAATGATAAGATAAAAATTCTATTAGGCAAGAAAGATATGTATGACGAACAAATTGCTGAATTAAAGAATATGTTGCCTAATATTAAAGGGAAAAAAGGAACTTTACATATGGAAAACTTTACAACCGGAAGTAAGACATATTTCGAAATATCCGAGTAAAATTCTTTAATTAAGGGGTGATTTTTTATATAATAAAAGATTTTATAGTAGTGTAATGGATGTTAAATACAATAT
>NZ_CBDLAM010000012.1:13260-24984 GCF_965301125.1 Anaerosporobacter sp.
ATAATTTATCATTTTTAATAATTATTGAAACTGGAAAAAGCAAGCTTTTTCTCGGGAGTAAAATTACAAAATCATTTCGGAGAGTGATTTTGTTTATAAAATTGATATAAGTAAAAAGGAGGAAGTACCTTGCTTGAAATAAGAACTAACGAATCTGATTCAACTGCCAAAATACTTGTCATTGGAGTTGGCGGGGCAGGCAATAATGCTGTTAATCGAATGATAGAAGAAAACATTAAAGGAGTAGAGTTTATCTGTGTCAATACAGATAACCAACATTTGAAAACTTGTAAAGCGCCTACATGTTTGCAAATTGGTGAAAAGCTTACAAAAGGGCTTGGTGCAGGTGCGCAACCTGAAGTAGGAGCAAAAGCGGCGGAAGAAAACAGGGAAGACCTAACAGAAATCGTAAAAGGTGCAGACATGGTTTTCGTTACTTGTGGAATGGGTGGCGGAACAGGTACTGGCGCAGCTCCTGTAGTAGCACAAATTGCAAAAGATCTAGGAATACTTACCGTTGGTATTGTTACAAAACCTTTTAAATTCGAAGCAAAAGCAAGAATGAACAATGCTATATCTGGAATTGAACGTTTGAAAGAAAACGTTGATACATTAATCGTTATCCCAAATGATAAATTACTTGAAATTGTAGATCGTAGAACAACAATGCCTGATGCACTAAGAAAAGCAGATGAAGTGCTACAACAAGGTGTACAAGGTATTACTGACCTAATTAACGTACCTGGCTTAATCAATCTTGATTTTGCTGATGTGCAGACAGTTATGAAGAACAAGGGAGTTGCTCATATTGGTATTGGTGTAGGACACGGAGATGATAAGTGTGTAGAAGCTGTTAAGCAAGCAATTACAAGTCCGTTATTAGAGACTACAATTGAAGGAGCTTCACATGTTATTATTAATATTTCTGGTGATATCAGTTTAATTGAAGCTAATGAAGCTGCAACATACGTACAAGAGCTAGCTGGTGAAAGTGCAAATATTATCTTTGGTGCTATGTATGATGAATCAGCACCAGATCAATGTACAATTACAGTAATAGCAACAGGACTAGAAGAGGCATCTCAGAAAGAACCTGTAAAGGCTCCTTCCTTCATTAATCAAGGGATGAATCGTCAGTCAACACAACAAGCACCAAAGTTTGGAACAGGATTAAATAGTGGGACAAGTAGTAACTCAAGTCTATTCTCAAGACCTGCATCTACAACATCTACGCCAGCAGCACAATCACAAACAGCAGCTGCAAAACCTGTACAGACATTTTCAAAACCAGTATCACAAGATACGGATCATGATGGTATTAAAATACCTGAATTTTTAAAGAAGAACCGTAAATAATTATAAAAAACAATTCCAATAAGCTGTATGAATATGGTGAACATGTAATGTATGTCATATCCAATCAACTTCTTGGAATTATTTTTTTATTGGTGTGAGAATGCTTTTAATTTAAAATCTTTCATAAATCTATAAGCAACTGTTTATTTAGACTTAATTATTAGCATAATTCATGCGACAGCAGTTTTTTTCTTTTGTTTTTTCTCTAAATAGTAAAGTATATGTATTCTTGACCTACATTCTGTAGGATTCTGTATTACTTTGATGAAAAGTAACTGGAAAATAAACCCAATTTATGACAAAAAGAATAAAGTGAATAAGTTATAATGAATTTACTGAGTGTGTGTGGTCCACATTGTATCGGTATTAGATAAGCTTAGAGGTGGGGGTGAACATTGAAACTAGAGGTTTACATTGACTTAGTCTTTGGAGTAAATCTGATTATGGATTACTTACTTCTAGCAATGATGCAAAAACTCGTTAAGAAGAATAGTAAAAATGGTAGAAAATTATTGGCAGCAATACTAGGCGGTTTGGGAGCTTGTTTTAGTATTATGGTACCAATATTTCGATCGGGTATTCTTATGATACTATTTGGATTTTTATTGGCAAGTTGCATGCTTAAAATCACGTTTCGTTATGAAACGGTAAAAGCTCTTGTAAGAGATGTTTTAATATATTATGCGATCACCTTTTTAGTTGGTGGTATATTGAATTATTTATATTATTATACAAGCGCTGGATATTATATTACTGAGTTTTTAAGAATATTGCCATCAAAAACTTTAAATTTTTGCTATTTAATTATTTTTTTTGTAATTGCGAGAGGTTTTATCCATCTTGTAAAGCGAATTTTATTACAAATGAAGGCAAATGAGGAGTTATTTTATAATGTAGAATTAGTATTTGGTGAAAAAAAGATAACTTGCAAAGGATTATTAGATACCGGAAATAATCTTAGAGAACCCCTATCGAAGAAACCAGTTATTATTGCAGATATTGATGGAGTGAAAGAAATATTACCAGATGAATTGATAGACTTTGCTAAAGATTATATGGGAGATGTTAATCAAACAGATATGGATCAATACGCAATAAGAATTAAATGGATTCCCTACCATGCTGTAGGTACTGACCAAGGGATTTTGCCAGGAATTGTATTCGATGAAGTAAATGTTCTTAGAGAAGATGAGGTAGTACATAATCCTAATATAACAGTTGCAATTTATCAAGGTAAATTAACGGTGGATGACAATTATCATATTATATTACATAAGGAATTATTATAACGGGAGGAATGAAGCATGTTGTTAAAGGTATCAATACCGAATAAATTTCAATTTAGGGTAATACCGGATTTTAAAAACGTGATTTTTAAACAAAGAGGTGAGATTCATTATATTGGAGGAGCAGAAATTTTACCAGCGCCCCTTGATACAGAAAGTGAATCTGATATTATTTCCAAGTTGGGAACCGACGATGATGCAAAAGCGAAGTCTATATTAGTGGAACATAATTTGCGTTTAGTTGTGTACATAGCGAAAAAGTTTGATAATACGGGTGTTGGTGTCGAAGATTTAATTTCAATTGGTACAATTGGTTTGATAAAGGCAATCAATACATTTAAGCCAGATAAGAATATTAAGTTAGCAACCTATGCTTCTAGGTGTATAGAGAATGAAATTCTGATGTATCTTCGTAGAAACAATAAGACTAAGTTAGAAGTGTCTATTGATGAGCCGCTTAATGTGGACTGGGATGGGAACGAGTTATTATTATCCGACATATTAGGAACAGATGAGGATATTATCTATAAGAATATTGAAGATGAAGTAGACCGAAAACTCTTGAATAAAGCACTTGCAAAGTTAAGTGAAAGAGAGCGAGTTATTGTTCAATTACGATTTGGGTTAAATTCAAAAGATGGTGCAGAAAAGACGCAAAAAGAAGTGGCTGATTTACTTGGAATCTCACAATCGTACATATCAAGGCTAGAGAAGAAAATAATGAAACGTCTAAAAAAAGAAATCGTGAGATTAGAATAGAATGTAACGATTTGAATAAAACTGAATAAAATATATTATGGTAAAAAGTAGCAAAAAATGAAAAATATAATAAGTATAAAGTTCCATTAATTAGCACATCATTTATGTATATATATGATGTGGAGGTTAATCAAATGGCTCTTTACAAAGTTGAAATATGTGGTGTTAATACAGCGAAATTACCTTTACTTAAGAATGATGAGAAAAAGGAACTCTTTGAACGTATACTTAAAGGCGATAAAGAAGCTAGAGACCTGTATATTAGAGGGAATCTTAGACTTGTGCTTAGTATTATTCAGAGATTTTCTAACAGCAATGAGAATGTAGATGACTTATTTCAAATTGGTTGCATCGGTCTTATGAAAGCGATAGATAACTTCGATATAACACAAAATGTAAAGTTTAGTACCTATGCAGTCCCTATGATTATTGGGGAGATTCGTAGATATCTTAGAGATAATAATAGCATTCGTGTTAGTAGATCCTTACGTGACACAGCTTACAAAGCAATCTACACCAAGGAAGCTTTGATGAAGAAGAATGATAAAGAGCCAACCGTATGTGAGATTGCCAATGAAATTGGAATAAGCAAAGAAGATATTGTTTTTGCTTTGGACGCAATTCAAAGTCCAGTTTCATTATATGAACCGGTTTATTCAGAGGGTGGAGATGCTCTCTATATTATGGATCAAATAAGTGATAATAAGAACAAAGAAGAAAACTGGATTGAAGAAATTGCTTTAAAAGAAGCGATGGATAAATTGTCCGATAGAGAAAATAATATTATAAAGTTAAGATTCTTTCAAGGGAAAACCCAGATGGAAGTAGCAAATGAGATAAGTATATCTCAAGCGCAAGTTTCGAGATTAGAAAAATCAGCACTTAAGAATATGAAGAATTATTTAATGGGAAAACAATAGAAAGGCTATAAATAAATTCGAAGGGGCGATATGCTTGCGTTTTTGTGAATTGAAAGAGAAGGAGGTCATCAACTGTAGAAACGGACAGAGATTAGGATTTGTATGTGATCTTGATTTTGATACATGTACCGCTAAGATACGATGTTTGATAGTGCCAGGCCCGTGTAAAATCTGGGGCATACTTGGTAGAGAAAGTGAATTTATTATTGACATCTCGTGCGTCAAACAAATAGGAGAAGATGTTATTCTGGTAGATATTGATGAAGAAAAGTGCCTTGTGGGTTGCAAATTCTAATAGAATATGAAAAGTTCTTGACATAACCCAATCAATTACTATAATTAAAGTAAGAAAATGTGTAATTGAGGGGGAACCTTATGAAGTGTCCATTTTGTGGCGAAGATAATACTAGAGTTATCGATTCTAGACCAGCCGACGATAATTGTTCCATTCGTAGAAGACGTCAATGTGATCAATGTAGAAAACGTTTTACAACGTATGAAAAGATAGAAGTAATTCCATTAGTAGTAATAAAGAAAGACATGAACCGAGAGCCTTACAATCGTTCGAAGATTGAAGCTGGAGTATTTCGTTCCTGTCATAAAAGACCGATTTCGGTAAATAGTATTACAGCTGTGGTAGATGACATTGAAAACACTATTTTTAACTTGGATAAGAATGAGATTAATAGTAATTTAATCGGCGAAATTGTAATGGATAAATTAAAAGAATTAGATCCTGTAGCGTATGTAAGATTTGCTTCTATATATAGAGAGTTCAAGGATGTTAATACATTCATGGATGAACTTAAGAAGATTCTAGATAATCAAGGTGAATAATGAAAGAAACATTAAGACTATCAAGTGAATAATTATTACTTGATAGTCTTTTTTATCTATGCTATAGTGTAAATATATGGTTCTTTAAGTCTTGAAGAGAGGGAAAGGATCATTATGTTTAGTAAATCATATTGTGCAGCTGTTCATGGAATAGAAGGGTTGCCAGTACAAGTGGAGGCAGATGTAAGTGATGGTCTGCCATGTTTTGATATGGTAGGTTTTCTTGCCTCAGAAGTAAAAGAAGCAAAAGAGCGAGTGCGAATTGCTTTAAAGAATTCGGAATTTCGCCTTCCACCCAAACACATCACAATTAATTTATCACCAGCAGATATCCGAAAGGAAGGAACTGCTTTTGATTTTCCAATCGCAATTGCGATTCTAGCTGCCTCTGGCTATATTCCACAAGAAAATATTAATGATTGTATGTTAATCGGGGAACTAAGCCTGAATGGACATTTACAACGTGTAAATGGCGTACTTCCCATGACATATGCTGCAGCCAAGCATGGTTTTAAGAGATGTTTGGTTCCCATTGATAATGCAAAGGAAGGCGCTGTAGTAAGAGATATTGAAGTGATTGGTATACGGACATTAACCGAAGCGGTAGAATACTTAAATGAAGTTAGAATAATAGAACCCTGTTTCGTTGATGTAGAAGCTATGTTTGAAAATGATATTCATGAAGAATGTGACGACTTCGCTGATCTAATAGGACAGAATATGATGAAAAGAGCAGTTGAGGTTGCAGTAGCAGGAATGCATAATATAACTATCATTGGCCCGCCTGGAGCAGGTAAAACAATGATAGCGAAACGAATTCCCAGTATAATGCCGCAAATGAGCGTAGAAGAAAGTATGGAAATCTCCAAGCTATATAGTATATCTGGGTTGTTGGGAGAAGATAATGTACTAGTACATAATAGACCTTTTCGAGCACCTCATCATACTATTACACCAATTGCATTAATTGGCGGTGGTAGAAATCCTATACCAGGAGAGATTAGTTTGTCTTCTGGCGGAGTATTATTCTTAGATGAACTTCCCGAGTTTCAAACTCGTACATTAGAGGTTATGCGTCAACCTTTAGAAGAACGAATGGTTACCATAAATAGACTTCAAGCAACTTATAAGTATCCAGCTAGTTTTATGTTAGTGACAGCACTAAATCCCTGTAAATGTGGTTATTACCCAGATAGAAGAAAGTGTAACTGTTCAATGCAACAGATAAAGCACTATTTAGGTAAGATCTCAAGGCCATTACTAGACCGCATCGATATCTGTGTGGAAACGACACCTATAGAATATCAAGAGTTAGTAAGCACAGAAAAAGGAGAGTCTTCAAAGGAAATACAAAAAAGAATTCTGAAAGCAAGACAGATACAAAATAAACGCTATTTGAATACAGGAATCTATTACAATTCTATGCTAAATGCAAAACAAGTTAAGAAGTATTGTGAGTTAGGATCTGAAGAAGAGAAGGTAATTGAGAATGCTTTCAATACACTTGATTTAAGTGCTCGTGCCTATCATCGAATTCTTAAGGTAAGCAGAACCATAGCAGATTTATGTGGAGAGGAATCCATACGGAAAGAACATTTATATGAAGCAATCAGTTATCGAAGTCTTGATAAGAAATACTGGGGGGATATATAGATGGAATGTTCAAAGCAAAAATTGCTATGGTATGCATGGTCAAAGAAAGAAGATGTTGGATATAAGGAGACAACAAATTTATTAACTTATTATGGTTCAATAGAAGCAGTGTTAGCTGTTAAGGCTGAAGAAATGCAATCCTTAGAATGGTTATCTGACTCTGCTAAGGTCGCCATATTAGAAGGTATTGATCTTGAAAAAGAATATAATTTATACGAAAAAATGATGAAAAAAGGTATAAATTTTGTTATCCAAGAAGATATAAACTATCCGAAACGACTACTCAGCATGTATGATCCGCCTTGGTTTTTGTATTATGTAGGAGAATTGCCTGAGGATGATTTACCTTCTGTAGCAATAATAGGTGCTAGGGCATGTTCAACATATGGATCAGAGGCGGCACGTAAATTTGCGAAAGAATTAGCTATGAACAAAATACAAATTATAAGTGGGTTGGCTAAGGGAGTTGATGGCTATGCTCATAGAGGAGCGTTAGAAGGGAAAGGAAAGACCTTTGGCGTCATTGGAAGTGGTGTGAATATCTGTTATCCAAGAGAAAACTATCAACTATTCCATGATGTGGAATGCGAAGGAGGTATTCTATCTGAGTATCCACTAGGGTCTCCTGCATTAGCATTTCATTTTCCGGTAAGGAATCGTATCATAGCTGGGCTTTCAGATGGAATATTAGTAGTGGAAGCAAAGGAAAAGAGTGGAACCTTAATAACGGTAGACTGTGGATTGGAACAAGGTAAGGACATCTATGCTTTACCAGGGAAGATTACTGATGAGTTATCTATCGGTTGTAACAGGTTAATACAAAATGGTGCTAAATTAATACAATCAACCAATGATATAGTAGAGGAATTAGTAGAAAGGTATCCTTTTTTAAAACAAAATAAGAAAAAGAGTAAACAAGTATCGATGCTTTTTGAAAATCAAGTAACTGCTGAAGAGAAGCTTGTTCTTATGAAACTCGGGTATGAACCGATACATTTTGAACAGTTGTTGATAAATACTGGATTAAATACCGTAAAATTAATGGAAATTATTTTTATGTTACAGATGAAAGGGTTAATTAAAGAGATAGCTACTCAATACTATATATTACAAACCTTATTTGTGCATTCTTAGTAAGTAATAAACGTATTTTTACTTATGCTAGGTTATATAATATAGTAAAAATGCATAATAATGACGGAATCCAAAATATGGGTATTGAATACGCTCTAAAAATAAAAAAATAATATGCTTGAAACGTAAGAAAAAATAGTGTATGCTAATTTAAGTTTAGACTACGGTAATACAAAATGGGATTTTTGGTATTAACGTTGTATATATCAAAGAGTGAATTGGTAAAGAAGTATGTGTATATAGATTCACTTAATAATTAAAGGAGTGATTATATGCCAAAATATCTCGTGATAGTTGAATCACCTGCTAAGGCAAAGACAATAAAAAAATTTCTTGGTTCTAATTATGAAGTATTGGCTTCTAGTGGTCATGTAAGAGATTTTCCTAAAAGTCAAATGGGTATAGATTTTGAACATGATTATGAACCTAAATATATAACGATTCGTGGTAAAGGTGAATTACTTGCCAAATTAAGAAAAGAAGTTAAGAAAGTAGATAAAGTATATCTGGCAACTGACCCTGACCGCGAAGGAGAAGCAATCTCATGGCATCTAGCAACAGCGTTAAAACTAGATGATACCTTGCCAAATAGAATAACATTTAATGAAATTACTAAGAATGCAATAAAGAATTCATTGAAACAAGCTAGAGCAATAGATATGAATTTAGTTAATTCGCAACAAGCAAGAAGAATGCTAGATCGTATGGTTGGTTATTGTATTAGTCCGTTGCTTTGGCAAAAAGTAAAACGTGGATTAAGTGCAGGTAGAGTACAGTCAGTAGCATTACGAATTATTTGCGATCGTGAAGATGAAATTAATGCTTTCGTACCAAAAGAATACTGGACATTAGAATCTAGTATAAAAGTTGAAGGTGAAAAGAAACCATTAATTGCAAAGTTTTATGGTGATGAAAGTGGCAAGATAGAAATTGAAACTGAAGAACAGATGAACGAGATTTTGAAGAAGTTAGAGAATGCTGAGTACAAGGTTACAGATGTTAAAGTAGGAGAGCGTATTAAGAAAGCTCCACTACCATTCACCACTAGTACAATGCAACAAGAAGCAGCAAAAGTTCTTAATTACTCTACACAAAAGACGATGCGACTTGCTCAACAACTATATGAAGGTGTGGATATCAAAGGGAGTGGAACCATTGGTTTAATCTCTTATTTACGTACAGATTCTACACGTATTTCTGATGAGGCAGATGCAAGTGCAAAAGAATTCATCAAAGAAAATTATAGTGAAAAGTATGTAGCAGCAGAAGATAGTAATAAGAATAGTAATAAGAAGATTCAAGATGCGCATGAAGCAATTCGTCCGACTTATGTAGATATGACTCCAACTAAGATTAAAGAATCTTTAAGTAGAGATCAATTCCGTCTTTATCAATTAATATGGAAGAGATTTGTAGCCTCTCGTATGCAACCAGCCAAATACGAAACAACTTCAGTTAAAATCATGGCTAATGGATATCGATTTACTACCAGTGCATCAAAGTTAGTGTTTGATGGGTACTTATCAGTCTACAATACAGAAGATGATAAGGAGGAAACGAATAAACTTTCTAAATCATTAGATATAGATTCTAAGTTAACACTTATCGAAACGGATAGTAAACAACATTTCACACAACCACCAGCTCATTTTACGGAAGCTTCATTGGTTAAAACATTAGAAGAGTTAGGTATTGGTCGTCCTAGTACCTATGCTCCAACCATTACAACAATCATTGCAAGAAGATATGTTGCCAAAGAAAATAAGAATCTTTATGTAACAGAACTTGGTGAAATTGTAAATAAAATCATGTTAGAGGCGTTTTCTAGTATTGTAGATGTTAACTTTACTGCAAACCTTGAAATGTTACTTGATAGAGTAGAAGATGGTTCAGTTAGCTGGAAAACAGTTGTTAGTAACTTCTATCCTGATTTAGATGAGGCTGTTCAAAATGCTGAAAAGAAATTAGAAAAAATTAATATAGAAGATGAAGTTACTGATGTGGTTTGTGAAGAATGTGGTAGAAACATGGTTATTAAATACGGACCACATGGTAAATTCTTAGCCTGTCCTGGATTTCCAGAGTGTAGAAATACAAAAGCATATTTTGAGAAGATTGGTGTTGCTTGTCCAAAATGCGGAAAAGATGTTGTCATCCGTAAGACTAAAAAAGGTCGTAAGTATTTTGGGTGTGAAGACAATCCAGAATGTGATTTCATGACATGGCAAAAACCAACTAATGAAAAATGCCCTAAATGTGGAACAATCATGGTTGAACGAGGTAATACACTTGTTTGTAGTGAGGAAACTTGTGGACATACACAGCCTAAAGATGTGAATAAAGAACAAAAAGAGGATAATAGTAACAAGTAATACTAAATAATTATTAATTAATACTAATTTTTCATACAAAATCATTATTATTTATAAGATTTCTGTTATAATTGTCAAACATCTATTGTTTTTATTCAAAATGTATGATAAACTTGGTCTATCAAGAAATATTCTGTAAATGGTATATATCAGTACTGTCATCTTCTTTTATGGGGGGTCTATTAAAGAAATATGAGAAGATAGCTTTTATTTGCAGAAAGTTTATATAGTATTTCTATCTAAAAGTAAGTACGTGATGTTAGGTATGTTGAGTTTATGTAACAAAAAGCAGGAGGGCTGACAATATGAGCGTGCAATTATTAGATAAAACAAGAAAAATTAATAAGCTTCTTCACAATAATAATTCTCATAAAGTAGTATTTAATGACATTTGTGATGTGCTTAGTGAGATTCTTGAATCTAACATATTGGTGATAAGTAAAAAGGGTAAAGTACTAGGAATTAAAAATCGCAGTGATATAAGCGAAATCAAAGAACTGATTAAAGATAGTGTAGGCGGTCATATTGATAATCTCTTGAATGAACGTTTGTTAAATGTTCTTTCTACAAAAGAGAATGTGAACCTATTAACACTTGGTTTTGAATTCGACAACATTGATGATTACCAAGCTATGATAACTCCAATTGAAATTGCTGGAGAACGTTTGGGAACATTATTCTTGTATAAGAATAACGCACAATATATTATTGATGATATAATTCTTAGTGAATATGGAACTACCGTTGTTGGGTTGGAGATGATGCGTTCAGTTAATGAAGAAAATGCAGAAGAGCACAGAAAGATTCAAATTGTGAAATCGGCAATTAGTACATTGTCTTTCTCAGAATTAGAAGCGATAACACATATTTTTGAAGAACTAGATGGTAATGAAGGAATTCTTGTAGCAAGTAAAATTGCGGATAGAGTTGGTATAACAAGATCAGTAATTGTTAATGCGCTTCGTAAATTTGAAAGTGCGGGTGTTATTGAATCAAGATCATCTGGTATGAAAGGAACATATATAAAAGTTCTCAATGATGTTGTTTTTGATGAATTAAAGAAATTAAAATATAAATAATTGAAATATAATAATTGAAATAAAAAATGAAAAATAAATAATGGGTAAGGGGTATTCGTAATGTAGTTAGAAGAAATGTTTTACGAATTTGTTTACCGAGAAAAAAGAATTTGCACAAGTTGCGAATTCTTTTTTATTTTAGGTTACAATTTCCTTTGACATTTGGGCATTTTGGCCTATAATATATATTATATGGTTGTTTGGAGTCGAAAAATGGGTTATAATAAATAATAAAATTATTTTTTCGTTAAAATAACACAGTTTTAAAATCTTAATAAAATTAAATTGTCAGATAATATTACAAAAATAGTATAAATTTAATGTCTAT
>NZ_CBDLAM010000012.1:24994-39170 GCF_965301125.1 Anaerosporobacter sp.
CTATAATGCATGGAAAAAGTTTCTAAATGGTATCATTAAGAAATAAAACTTGTTTTTTTGACAAAAATCTATATAATATTTGTAGTGATAGTTTGAAAGTAAGTGTAAGTGAATGATATTTTCTGATTCATATAATTATATTAATGTAACGGGGAAAGCTGCTAGTGCTAGTAAAATGAGAAGTACAGTTATTGCAAACAACATCGCAAATGTAAATACACCTAATTATAAGCGACAAGATGTTAAGTTCGAGTCTTTACTAGCTGCTCAGATATCAGGTGGTGGGACGCTAGATTCTAAAGTTGCCACTGTGGATTTATCAAGCTTGAATGGTCAAGTATATACAGATAATGCAAACTTAAGTTATCGCTTAGATGGAAATAATGTGGATATATCAACTGAAAGTTCTTATTACGCACAAAGTCAATTAAAATATAATACATTAGTAGATTATATGAATCGTGGGTTTAGTGCGATTAAAATAGCGATGGGCAAGTAATTTTATAAAGGTTATAAATAGATAAAATGAAATGTAGGATGGAGGAATAACATGTCGTTATTTAATGCGATGAACGTGAGCGCAAGTGGTATGACAGCGCAACAATTGAGAACGGATATAATTTCACAAAATATTGCGAATGTTAATACAACTCGTGGTGCTGATGGAAAAGCTTATGTAAGAAAAACAGTGGTTTTTGCAGAAAAGGATACAACGAGTTTTAGTGGGGTTTTAGAAAATGCATTAGCCTCAAGCAATGGAGTTAAAGTTACTAAAATTGTAGCTGATACGGAAACTCCTATGAGAGAAGTTTATGATCCTTCTCATCCAGATGCTAATGAAGAGGGTTATGTAACCTATCCTAATGTTGATACTGTAACAGAAATGACAAATCTTATTGATGCCAGTCGTGCTTATGAAGCAAATATTACTTGTTTTAATGGAGCAAAAGCGATGGAGTCAAAAGCATTAGAAATTGGTAAATAAATTAGGAGGCTTACATAATGAACATAAATTCGATTAATAGCATATCAAGTGTTTTAAGTACTTCAAACAGTGGTTCTGTAACAAAAACAAGCAGCGGTACAGGTTTTGAAAGTTTGTTTCAATCTGCTCTTGATATGATTAATGAAACAGATTCTTTAACAAATAAAGCAGAAGAAGAAGCGATTAAATATTCATTAGGCTATTCAGATAGTGCGTTAGATTTGATGGTGGCTCAGACAAAAGCCAATACCTCCTTGCAATTTACTGTAGCTGTGAGAGATAAGGTTTTAGAAGCATACAAAGAAATTATGAATATGCAATTTTAAAAAAACCCCATAATTGCTTAGTGAATTGAATTAGGTAAGGGTGATTAGAGGAGCGTACAATGGCAGAAAGATTAAAAAAAATACCTGCCACGTTACTTGAGACGTGGAATAAATTTACGAGTAAGCAGAAAACGCTGATCATTAGCGTTGTTCTAGCTGTATTCTTAACGATTGTTATATTGGTTTACGTGCTTTCTCGTACAACGTGGAAGGAACTAACGACTTGCGAGAACACAAAACAATCAAATGAAGTTGTAACTTTACTTGATGAAGAAGGAATACCAAATCGAGTATCAGATGATGGGTTGGTAATATCGGTTGATGAAAAAAGATATACGGATGCTCTTTTAAAGCTGAGTTCAGAAGATATTATGACAACTGGTATGACAACGGAAGATTTGTTTAACTCAAGTATTACAACAACACAAAGCGAGAGAGATTTAAAGTCGGTGATTTATCTTCAAGATGATGTTGCAAGAACACTTCGTTCAATGACAGGTGTTAAAGATGCGGTGGTCTACATAGGTGATACATCTAATTCATACACCATTTTTGAAGATGAAAAAGAAAAACCGGCAAGTGTATTGTTAACTGTTACAGATGAGTTTAGTGAGAGTTCGGCAGAAGCAATAGCGCTCATGGTAGCATCGGCAATCGGCAATAAATCAACAGAAGAAATAAAAGTAACTGATCAAAATGGAAACGTTTTGTTTAATGGTACAAGTGATTTGTACTCAGTTGGAAACTTTAAAACAAATTTAGAATATAAAGAAAAGCTTAATGCAACAATCTCTAACACAATTTATATGATGATGCTTAAGTTGGGTTATGACGATGCAGAGATTGGTCTTAATTTGAAACTTGATATGGATGTTGTAGAAGAGTTGCAAAATGAATATACACCTGCTGAAGGACAAGAGCAAGGTGTGTACAAATCTAGTTATAATTATGAATCTACTGGTACTAATTCTTCGGGTGGCGTTCCTGGAACAGATTCTAATGATGGGACGGATTATTTAATGGAAGATTCAGCTAGCTCAGATTCGGAAACAACGACATCTACGATTGAATATCTTCCTAATGAAAGATCTACTAACACGAAAAAAGAAGTAGGTGCTATCGTGCCGGAAGACTCATCAATTGCGATTATCCTTACTAAATACGTTGTGTATAAAGAAGAGGAACTTGAAAAGCAAGGCCTTTTAGGGGATATGACTTTTGATGAATATGTTAAGGCTAATAATACAAGAACCAAATTAGAAGTAGATGAAGATACCATTACTACTGTTGCAAATACAACAGGTATTTCATCTGAGTCAATTAGTGTACAAGCTTTTGAAGTTCCTGTATTCCAAGCTGCTGAAGAAAGTGAATCTAATGTGACAAATTATCTTGCAATCATATTGTTTGTATTAATTGTTGCGTTATTGCTGTTTGTTGTATTCAAGGGAACAGCTCCAGTTGAAGTGACAGAACAAGAACCAGAGCTTTCTGTTGAACAATTATTGGCTACTACAAAAGAAAATCAGTCTCTAGAAGATATTGAATTTAATGAGAAATCTGAGACTAGAAAGATGATAGAGAAATTCGTCGACGAGAATCCAGAAGCTGTTGCACAATTGCTTAGAAACTGGCTCAACGATGATTGGGGGTGATTGTGTATGGTATCGCAGAAGAATACTGAGATTTCTGGGGTACAAAAAGCTGCAATTTTACTAATTGCATTGGGACCTGAAAAATCAGCAAATATATTTAAACATTTAAAAGAAGATGAGATCGAGCAACTTACACTAGAGATTGCCAATACACGAAGCATTTCTCAAAGTGTAAAAGATGATGTTCTAGATGAATTTTATGAAGTTTGCCTAGCACAACAATATATTGCAGAAGGTGGTATCGGTTACGCGAAAGAGCTTCTTGAAAAAGCACTTGGTGCTGATAAAGCAAGAGATGTTATTGGTAAACTTACTGCAAGTTTACAAGTGCGTCCTTTTGAATTTATTCGAAAGACAGATGCGAGTCAATTGTTAAACTTTATTCAAGATGAGCATCCTCAAACAATTGCGCTTATTTTATCATATCTATCTTCTGGGCAATCTGCAGCAATAATTTCTTCTCTTGCTCCAGATAAACAAGCAGATGTTGCAAGGCGTATTGCACAGATGGATCGTACATCACCAGATGTTATAAAAGAGGTGGAAAAAGTTTTGGAAAGAAAGTTATCTTCATTAGTAAATCAAGATTACACAATTGTTGGTGGTGTGGATTCTATTGTAGATATCTTGAATACTGTTGATCGTGGTACTGAAAAACATATCATGGAAACTCTTGAAATTGAAGAACCAGAACTTGCTGATGAAATCAGAAGAAAGATGTTCGTATTCGAAGATATTCTTGCGCTTGATGATAAATCTATTCAGAGAGTGCTTAGAGAAGTTGATAATAACGAACTTGCTGTTGCACTTAAAGGTTCTAATGAAGAAGTTCAAACAGTTATCTTTAATAACTTATCAAAACGTTTGGCTGCGATGATAAAAGAAGATATGGATTTCATGGGCCCTATTCGTATGAAGGATGTTGAAGAAGCACAACAGAAGATTGTTAATATTATACGTAAATTAGAAGACTCTGGTGAGATTATTATCTCCAGAGGCGGAGGTGACGAGATCGTTGTCTAGTAACTTAATTAAATATAATTTTGTGAATTATGATAAAGAAGAAAAAGTTCTTATCGACTCTGATTCCAAGCATCCATTCTTCAAACCTTTAGGTTTAGATAATTTAGAACTTATTAAAACTGGAGAAAATGTTGGAACTGAGGAAGGTTCGGTAGAATTCGTTCCTGGGTTGCAAACGATGTCTGAGAATCAGAACAAACAACAAGATTTAGAAGCTGTTAATAGAGAAGCGGATCGAATCATTAACCAAGCTAAAGAAGAGGCTGAAGGTATTTTACAGGAGGCTAAAAAAGAAGCTGAATATATAATAGAAGAAACAAAAAAAACGGGTTTTCAACAAGGCTATGAAGACGGCAAAACAGAAGTGTCTAAGTTACAAGAAGATTTGAAAAATCAAATCCAAGTAAATGCAAAAGAACATCAAAGAATAATACAATCTATTGAACCACAATATGCGAGTTTGGTCATTAAATTGCTAGAAAAGTTGACTGGGATTGTTTCTTCTGAATATAAATCTGTAATATTACATTTAATACAAAAATCTCTTGAAGATAATGAAAATGAAGAAAATTATTGCGTTCGCGTATCAAGAGATGACTATGATTTTGTGAAGAACAAAGTAGATTTAATTAAATCACTCTTGAAAGAAAATGCAAATGTTGAGATAGTGATTGATAATAAATTAGAGAAGTCTCAATGTTTTATTGAAACGGACACAAGTGTTATCGATTGTAGTTTGAATGTTCAATTAGAGAATCTAGTTACGGATTTGCGTTTATTAGCGGGCATATAGAATGGAAGAAAGTGGGTAATCAGTTGAGTGTGATAGACTTTAATAAATATACAGAATTACTTGACAAAAAATACGAGCGTAAGCTTGGAAAAGTTGTTAAGGTTGTTGGTCTAACAATTGAATCTATTGGTCCAAATGCAAATCTGAATGATTTGTGTGTGATTACCTCACAAGACAAAACACAGAAGATTATGGCGGAAGTAGTAGGGTTTAAAGATAATAGAATACTACTAATGCCATATGGAAATGTGGAAGGTGTAGGGATTGGTAGTATGGTAGAAAGTACTCGAAAGCCTCTACAAGTACAAGTTGGCGAAGGAATGCTAGGAAAAACTTTAGATGGACTTGGTATACCTATTGATGGTACGCAGCTATATACAGGATTGTCTTATCCTGTTGCTGCAGAACCACCTGATCCATTAAAGAGAAAGATAATTGATACCGTTTTGCCTCTAGGTGTTAAAGCGGTAGATGGATTAATAACAGTTGGCAAAGGCCAAAGAATTGGTATATTCGCGGGTAGTGGAGTTGGTAAAAGTACATTACTTGGTATGTTTGCTAGAAACACGAAAGCGGATATTAATGTTATCGCTCTAATTGGAGAGCGAGGTAGAGAGGTTCGAGAATTCATCGAACGAGATTTAGGTGAGGAAGGTATGAGGCGGTCTATCGTTGTTGTTGCAACTTCTGATAAACCTGCATTAATTCGTAATAAAGCTGCAAAAACAGCAACTGCAATAGCGGAGTATTTTAGAGACCAAGGGAAAGATGTTTTGCTGATGATGGATTCTCTTACTCGTTTTTCGATGGCACAAAGAGAGATTGGTCTAGCATCTGGCGAGCCACCAGTATCTCGTGGATATCCTCCGAGTGTATATTCAGAGATGCCGAAATTATTAGAACGAGCTGGTAATTCTGAGGTTGGTTCAATAACTGGATTGTATACAGTATTAGTTGATGGTGATGATTTCAATGAACCGATTACTGATACAGCAAGAGGTATTTTAGATGGACATATTATGTTATCTAGAAAGTTAGGGCATAAGAATCATTATCCTGCAATAGATGTTTTGCAAAGTATCTCTCGTGTTATGAGTGCTATTGCAAAGAAAGATCATAAAGTAAATGCTGGTAAACTGAAGAATGTTCTAGCAACATATAGTGAAGCAGAAGATTTAATAAATATTGGTGCCTATAAAACAGGCTCCAATAAGAATATTGACTATGCAATTGAAAAAATTGATGAAGTTAATGCATTTCTTATGCAAGGTGTTGATGAGAAATATGAATTTAATGAAGTTGTCTCTTTGCTAGAAAATATATTTGAAGAATAGGTGATAATGTGGCCAAGTTCATATATACAATGCAAAACATATTAGACATTAAGTATAAATTAGAAGAACAACAAAAAACAGTTTTTTCATTAGCACGACATAAATTAACCAAAGAAGAGCAAAAATTAGAAGCACTTAACGATAAAAAGTTAAAATATCAACAAGAATTAAAAAAGCTAATGCAATCTAGCCTAAACATTCGTGATATCAAATGGTATGAAGATGCAGTCGAGACTATGAAGTATAAGATTAATATACAGATGTTAGTAGTGAAACGTGCTCAGAATGAATTAGAGGCTGCTAGAAAAAAACTAACCGAAATTATGGTTGATCGAAAGACTCATGAAAAATTAAAAGAAAATGAGTTTGAGGAATTTAAGAATGAATTAAATTCCATAGAGAAAAAAGAAATTGATGAATTAGTAAGTTTCAAATATAACAATAATACGGTAAGTAGTGAGGAAGATTAGGTATGGCGAGAAACAAATATAAAAATGAGATGGAACTGGATAATGAAGAAAAAGGTGGAAGTCGAATTGTTACGGTATTAATTGCTGTACTTATAGTCCTAATATGGCTTGCTATTTTTGCTTTATTAGTAAAATTCGATGTTGGAGGATTTGGATCAAGTGTTCTACGACCAATCCTTAAAGATGTTCCTGTTGTAAATAAGATATTGCCAGATGTGTCTGATGAACTGTTAGCGGAAGAAAATGATTATGAATATAGTGATATTGGAAAAGCAAATGCAAGAATAAAAGAATTGGAAAGGCAATTAGAAACTAGTCAAAATTCTAATAGTACTAATGACAGTACCATTCAAGAATTACAAGCAGAGATCTCTAGATTACAAGTGTTTGAAGATAATCAGTTAGAATATGAGAAGAAACTAAAAGAATTTAATGAAGAAGTTGTATTCGCTAAACAGGCACCTGACATAGAGGAATATAAAAAGTTTTATGAAGAAATTGATCCTGCTAATGCAGAAGAAATTTATAGACAAGTTTTAGAACAACTTGCTACAGATGAATTAATCCAGGAGCAAGCGGATCGTTTTGCTAAGATGGATGCAAAAGTAGCTGCGGAAACTATGCAAGAGATGACTGGTGATATTAAGTTAGTTTGTGAAATATTAAAAGCTATGAAACCAGCGCAAAGTGCAGCTATTATGGATGAAATGGATCCTTTATTTAATGCGAAAGTTGTAAAACGACTTTCAACCCTTGAGGAAAATTAATTTGGTACTAAGGCTTATATGGTAGTTATCGATATAAGTTTTAGATATATATATCAAGAGGAAAGGAGGTAAAACATGAAGGCGAGTGAAGTGATGTCACAGATTTCGAATATGACTAGTTTTCAAACTACTGCTAAAGTGAATTCTGCAAAAAATTCTAGTTTTCAAGATATTATGGGTAGTAATTTGCAATCAAAGCAAGATAGTGACAATAGTTATCCTGTTAATAAAAAGACTTCTCCAGCTAGAGATAGTAACACTTCAACGGTAACAAATAAGACTAGTAAAACAGCTACTAACGATACAAAGAAAGCTAATGAAACAGAATCTTCTAATGTTATAAGCAATGATAAAGATAATGTTGAAGAAAAAATCAATCAATTAGTTACAGAAGTTAAAGAGATTCTAATGGATAACCTTAAAATTACTGAAGAACAGTTAGAAGATATTATGTCTACTTTAGGCTTAAATTACCTTCAATTATTAGAACCTAGTAATTTAGCACAGGTTTTTGTGGAAGCAAATGGATTAACTGATAAGGCACAGATGTTAACAAGCCAGCTCTTATCTGATCAATTTAGCCAATTGGTTGAACAAGTTGGACAAGTTGATTTGGAGGCATTAGGTCTTACTACAGAAGATGTAGCTGCCTATATTGAAAATTTGAATCTAAATAATAACAATGCAGAATCATTTAATGTTGCAGAAGAAGTTATAACAGCAGTTGAGAAAACTGAGCCAGAAGAAGGTAACGCTGACAATCTAAAAACTTTAAATGATGAATCAAGTGCTGAAAATAATGAAATCAAAGTTGATGTGCAAAAGTACACAACAGATGATGACGCAAATTTTTCAGATTCTCATCAACAAAAACAAGATACATCTGTAGAAAATGCAAACCTTAATACTATTTTAAATAATGTTTCTAAGGTTAGCACAGTTGAAAGTTTTGGTAATGAACTTGTTCAAGTACAACAAGTTAGAGATATTGTTAATCAAGTTGTTGAACAAATAAAAGTAGTAATAAAACCAGAGCAGACAAGCATGGAGATGAATTTGAATCCTGAAAGTTTGGGTAAAGTTAATTTATTAGTAGCTCAAAAAGATGGAGCTTTGACAGCACAATTTACAGTACAAAATGAAGTCGCAAAAGAAGCTTTAGAGAGTCAAATGCAAATTCTGAAAGAAAATTTCAACACGCAAGGTTTAAAGGTTGACGCAGTTGAAGTAACAATTTCTAATTTGCCTTTCTCGCAAGACAATATGTCTGAGGGAAGTAAAGAACAATATAAATCCTCTGGTAAGAAGAAAAATATCAATTTAGCTGATCTTGATATAATAGAAGAAGATTTATCAGCTGAAGAAGCTATGAAAATTGATATGATGCACAAGAGTGGAAATAGCGTTGATTATAGCGCTTAATTAGAAAGCAAAGGAGGCGTGATTATGGGAGATTTAGTTGGTACAATAACCGATGGGGTAATTCAAAAATCATCAACCTTAACTACGGAGTCATCAAATAACTCTTTAGATAAAGATGCATTTCTTCAATTACTTGTTACTCAGATGAAATACCAAGATCCATTAAATCCTTCAACTGATACAGAGTATGTTGCACAGTTGGCACAATTCTCGCAATTAGAGCAATTACAAAATCTTGGAACAACTATGACTAATTCACAAGCATTTAGCTTAGTTGGTAAAGATGTAATCATGAAGACTCAGGATGGTAGTGGTAATACATCTTATTACAGTGGTACAGTAGATTTTGTTACTGTAACAAATGGAAAGGCATATTTGTCTATTGGTGGGAATTTATTCCCTGCTGATAAACTAGATACAGTAATTGATGAAGATTATATGAATCAGCTACCACAAGTTGCTGAAACAGAGATAACTTATAATATAGCCGAGCCTAAGGATGCTGACATTGAGATTAGTTTAGGATATGGGGAACATTCCGCTTCTAAAGCGATTGTCTCAATTAATGGAAAAGAAATTAGTGATGAGTACATTAGCGTAAAAGAGAATAAATTAACAATTAAAAAAGAAGCGTTTGCTAATTTAGAGGAAGGTACATACCGAGTATCTATTAGCTTTAACAATTCATATGAAACAACAGTCGGTAACAAGGTTACGGTTACGGTAGTTAATAACCCTGTAGAAGTAAAGCCTGAAGCGGATAAAACTGAAGGTGAAACAACCGAAGATGAAACGGTTGAAGGATAATTGACTGAGTAACAGGCATAGTCGAGAAAAGAAGGAGCTTTTCTCATCGTGAGGTGAGTAGATATGGATATCAGAAATAAACAATACACGTCCATTGAACAAATGACGGGTCAATATCTTCATAATCGAAAGATTACATATGATAAGTCAAATATAGAAACAACTCTTTCTTTTAAAGAATTATTCGAGACTACAAAACAAAATGGTCTAGAAAAAAAAGTAGAATCATCTTTGAAGTTTTCGAAGCATGCGAATCAAAGAATAGAGAGTAGGAATATTGATTTATCTGGTGAAGTCTTACAACGTTTAGAAGATGGTACGCGCATAGCGCAACAAAAGGGTATTAAAGAATCGCTTGTTATGATTGACAACATGGCATTCATAGTGAATGTTCCTAATAGTACAGTAGTAACAGCGGTTGATAAAAACGAAAACAAAGTATTTACAAACATTGATGGCGCCGTTATAGCATAGAAGCTGGACCTAACTGGAGGCTTATAACTTTTGAATGACAGATAAAGTTATTGGAATTCTAATTTGCTAACAGCGTTTTATAGTAGGAGGAAATGCATTATGATGAGATCACTTTATTCTGGTGTTTCAGGACTTAAAGTACACCAGACAAAAATGGACGTTATAGGTAACAATATAGCAAATGTTAATACAATTGGTTTTAAAGCAAGTACAGTACAATTTTCAGATGTTTTTTATCAAACAACACAAAGTGCCAGTGGAGCTAATGCCTTAACTGGTACAGCGGGTACGAACGCCAAACAAATTGGTTTGGGTGCTACATTATCTTCAATCACTGCATCTATGTCTACACAAGGTGGTTCACAAAGAACAGATAATGCTACAGATCTTATGATTACAGGAAATGCATTCTTCGTGGTAAACAATGGTAATGGAAATTACTTTACAAAGAATGGTTCATTTACAATTGATGGTTCTGGTTATCTTGCAACGGAAAGCGGATATTATGTAATGGGCTGGTCGCCAGATCCTGATGACCCAAATAAAATCAAACAAGATACGGTGAATAAGATTGCAATTCAAACACCTGAAAACTCTACAACACCACCAGAAGCAACTACAGATGTAACTTTAAAAGGTAATATTGATAAAACAGATAGTAACCTTACTGGAGATGGATATATTATATCATCTGAGTTTTTTGATAGTTTAGGTAATTCATATACTGCGAAATTATCTTTAGTAGCGGATACAGCAGCAACTACAGCAGGTGAAAATCAATATAAGATTTCGCTAGTAGGTATTAATGATTCTACTGGTAAAGCGGTTACTAGTGCATTAATGACAAACGTTACTATAGGTACAGATAGTTATACTATAGATGCGGATGGTAAGATTACAGGAACTGCAACTTCTGCAACCGTAAAATTTGATGCAAATACCGGTGCATTTATCTCTACAGGAACAGGAACAGCCGCTGCACCAATCAATACACTTGATATTAAAATTACATCAACTTCTGATACAACAGATAATACATTATTTGGTGATAAGGGTATAATTACTTACGACCTATCCTCTATCACTCAATACTCAACTACTGGAAATTGTAGCATTTCTTCTAGCAAAGGTAGTCTTGAAAACATAGGTGCTGGTAAGAAAGTTGGTAACTTATCAGGTATTAGTATTCAACAAGATGGTAAAATTTATGGATCTTACGATAATGGTACAAGCAAATTACTTGGACAAATCGCTGTAGCTACATTCTCTAATCCATCAGGTCTTGAAGCGGTTGGAGGAAGTTTATTCGCAGCAACTCAAAACTCTGGTGAATTTGACGGTAAAGGTGTAGACGTAACACAAGATGGTGGTAAATTCTCAACAGGTGTACTTGAAATGTCAAATGTAGATTTGTCTGCAGAATTCACGAATATGATTACAACACAAAGAGGTTTCCAAGCAAATTCAAGAATCATAACTACCTCAGATACATTATTGGAAGAGTTAATCAACCTTAAGAGATAGTTAATAGGTAAATAGAAATTATAAAGATTCAGGGAAGAATCATATTTACACGATAAGTAAATCCTGCTTCCCAGCAATGTAGAAGCAGGATTTATTATATATCTGTAATAACAAACAAGGAGGAAGTTTATGATTGAAGTAACAAGACTGAATGGAGTGAAATTTTCCGTTAATTGCGATTTGATTGAAACCGTAGAGGAAACACCAGACACAGTAATTACCTTAACTAATGGTAAGAAGTTTGTCGTATCAGAGAAAATGGAACAGATTAGAAATCTAGTAATCGATTTTAAGAGACAAACTTACTGCGATAGGATTTGATATTACTTTTGAACAGTAGAGTTTATACATAAACTCTTAATATAAACTAAATTACAAAGAATAGGTGGTGGAGCTATGGATATAGCAACTATAGGCGGATTGGTTATCAGCTTGGTCTTGGTAGTGTTCGGTATTACTTTTAATGCTGATCCATTTGGATTTCAATTTGATAAATTAGTCAATTTTATTGATTATCCTTCCATGTTAATTACTTTTGGTGGAGCGTTTATGGCTCTTTTTACAGCTTCTAAAAGTGCAAAAGAATTTTTGAATAATTTAAAAAGTTTCAAACTAGCATTAAAAACGTTACCTTCCAATGAAACTGAAACAATAACAACAATAATTGAGTTATCTAACGTTGCTAGAAAAGAAGGTTTACTTGCTTTGGAAGAAGCAGCTAACGGGATCGAAGATTCTTTTTTGAAAAAAGGGATTTTATTAATCGTTGATGGTACCGATCCGGAACTTGTTAGAAGTATTATGGAAACTGAGTTGATTTCCATTGAGGGTAGACATAAGAAAACAATATCATTTTGGGAGGATCTTGCGACAATGGGACCTGCTTGGGGTATGATTGGTACCTTAATAGGTCTTGTAAACATGTTACAACAAATGAGTGATCCGAATTCCATTGGTCCTTCAATGGCTGTTGCTCTTATTACCACCTTATATGGTTCCTTACTAGCGAACTGGATTGCTACTCCGATTGCAATGAAGTTAAAATCTAGTAATGATACAGAGATTATGACAAAAGAAGTCATGGTTGAAGGCCTTTTATCAATTCAAGCTGGTGAAAACCCACGCGTAATTGAAGAAAAATTAAAATCATTCCTTTCGCCTGCTATGAGAGATGACTTGATGAATGTTGAAGGCGGTGAATTAAATGGCTAGAAAGAGGCAAGAAGACCCCCCAAAGGGTTCTCCTGCTTGGATGAATACATTTAGTGATTTGATGAATCTATTGCTATGTTTCTTCGTTTTGCTTTTTTCCATGTCAACGGTTGATGAAGATAAATATGAACAACTGGTAGCTTCTTTAAATAGTTCTTTTAGTATCTTCAGTAATGGAGGTCCAGCTATTGGTGAAGGACAGTTGATATCAAGTGGAGTTAGTCAATTAAATCAATTATCTGACTATGTTTCGGATGTGGAGTATGAAGCAGAAGAAGAAGATACAGATGAAGCGGATCCTATGAAGTATATTGAAGAGCAAAGAAAAGTATTATCTGAAGAGATGTATGATGAAATTACTGAACTAACTGAAAAATTTAATATTGATAACAAGGTTGATGTTAAAATAGATGGTCAGAATCACTATATTAAATTATCTATAGGTGGTTCCGTTCTCTTTGATTCGGGTGTGGCAGAAATTAAAAAAGAAGCGTTACCTATTTTGAATAAAGTTGGAGACATATTAAAAGAGTACAGTGACTGTTTGATTAAAATTGAAGGTCACACAGACAATGTACCAATAACAAGTAATATTAAATATGCTGATAATATGGACTTGTCTGCAGCGAGAGCGATTTCAGTTTGGAATTACCTTACAGATAAGAAAGGTCTAGATCCTTCAACACTAGAAGCTTCTGGTAGAAGTGAATATGATCCAATCGCTTCTAATAGTACACCGGAAGGTCGTGCAAAGAACAGACGTGTTGAGATTAAGATATACAATGAGCTAAGTAAATAGTTCATTAGAAAAAAACTATAGGGAGTGGACATATGAAAAGAAATATTTTAACAGTCGTTATTATGGCATTATCAATAGTAAATTTAGTTTTGTCTGCTGTAATCGTATTTTCAGTAGTACCTAATGTAAACAAAACAAATAACTTAATTGATAAAGTAGCAGAAATCATTAATTTAGATTTAGAGGCTCAAAATGGTAATGAAAAGATAATTACTGTAGATGATTTAGAATCGTATAATTTTGAAGAAGAACTAATTATTAACCTTAAGAAAGATGCAGATTCTTCTAAAGAAAATTATGCTGTAATTAATAAGATTTCGTTATCTTTATACAATGGTGCTACTGATTTTGATAAAGTAAAAAGCAACATAGAAACATCTTCAGCAACTGTTTATGATATCATTAGAAAAGGATTCTCTAGTTATACAAAAGACGAAGCAAAAGTTAATGAAGATAAAATTAAAAGTAGTATTATTCAAATGCTAAATGAGAAATATGGTGATAGAGTAGTACAAGATATTGTTTTTGGTAGTTTAGTATTTCAATAATAAAATTAATAGCTGTTAATTTAACCCAATACTAAAT